>QHOR01000133.1 GCA_003219395.1 Verrucomicrobiota bacterium
GAAACGCGTTCGCTTGTGCTACAGCCGTAGCCGGGTCGTTGACCCCGGCCACGAACTGTCATCCGCGGATTCTTCACGGAGTTTTGAGCACCACTTTTGTTGCCGGATTACTCAATTCCAAGCGATTGCTCATGTTGTGGATGCTCACTTCCTGCTCTTTCAGCCTCGCTGTTAGTGCTGTGATCTGCGCTTTTAACGCGTCCACGGTTCGGTGTTCTTTCAGGAATTCATTAAGCAACATCGCGTTCACCTGATCGTAGCGGACGCTGTACGGCTTTCCGTTTTTGTCGCGTACCACGAGATTAGGATTCACTTGAGCAACTTCCTCCGCAATCAAACCAAATTGAGGTGTGTTTGTGTTGTCGGCCCTGTAATGAAAAGTAACCGGCTCAAGCGCCAGGATCGCTTCGCTCGTCTTGTCCATTGGTTTGATTTCGCGTTAAACCGCCGAGAGGACGGGTTCGTACCAAGCTCCCCCTCGGAATTAACGACGACTGCGGTGCCACCAAGTACTACTGCTCCGAAAATGCCCGCGACAATCGTTTTTGTCTGCGCGCTGCCGATTCGGATGGTGTCGTCCTCGTTTTCACCATTGTGATCGCCGATTCTGATGTTGTTACTTCCTGTTGTGAGCCCAAGGCCAGAGCCAAACCCAATACAAATATTCTCATCACCGGTTGTGATGTTTAATCCAGCTTGGTTGCCCAAGCCTACATTGTCGCTCCCAATAGTGCTGGCAAAGAGCGCACGGCCACCAATGGCCACATTGGATACGCCGGCGTTGAGGTGAAGTAGCGGTTGATACCCCAATGCATCATTGAATGCGGCGCCGGGGCCCGTGGCGTTGGCCAGAGCTTGAAAGCCGACTGCCGTACTCAAACCAAATCCGTGTCTTGGAGCCCGCTGGTATTCCTGCCGAGCGCCTGAAAGCCTACGGCGGTGTTGGCGCTGGCGATGGTATTTAAAACAAGCGCCGAGCCGCCGACGGCCGTGTTAGGACCCACATCGATGCCTTGCGTCGTGCCCAGAGTGCCTCCAGTCGTGTTACTGAGTAATGCGTTGGAGCCCACCACAGTGTTGCCGCTGGCGGTGTTGTTAAAAACGGCGAACGCTCCGTTAGCCGTGTTGTCCCTGCCGGTGATGTTGTTTAAAAGCGCCCTGCGCCAGTCGCAGTGTTTTTATCAGCAGTGTTAAGAAGAAGCGTTCCGGCGCCGAGGCCAGTATTGAAGTTCCCATCTAGATTGCTCTTCAGAGAAAGGAAGCCGACGGCGGTATTGAACGTGCCGGCGCTGAGAGTTAGGAGGGCTGAAGCTCCCTCAGCGGTGTTTCCTCCCTCATAGCCGCCGTCCCGGGGGTGGCAGAACTGCTTGCGCCCGCGATAGCAGTGTGAAGCAGGCAAAGATAACCCATATCAGGGGTAGACGATACCTTCCGGGCTGTGCAGATAGCATTGAGAATTTCATCGTTTCGTTTCCTTTTGATGCTTCTACCGACCACTCGCGATAAGGGTTGGCGATGCGTTGTGTCGGAGACTCGCGCTTGCTTGTTGCCGGCCCGACTTTAGCGCTGCGATTTCCTTGCCTTGTGAGGCGAGCTTTGAGCGAAAAAGCTTCTGTTGATGTGCGAGTGCCGCTTCTAATTCCTCAACCTTGTTGTGCTGCTTTAAAAACTCATTAAGTAACATTACGTTTATGGCATCGTAGCGGACTGTGATGAGTTGACCGTTGTTGGCGCGGACCACGAGGTTGGGATCAACGTCTGCGACTTGCTCAGCAATAAGGCCAAATTGCGGCGTCCTTCTGTTATCAGTCTTGTAATAGAACGTTACTGGTTTAAGGGCGAGCACAGCTTTGCTAGCGTTGTCGATCGGCTTGATCGAGGTTTTCAGCCGCCGAGAGGAGCCATTGGTGGTACCGAGCTTTCCGGCGGAATCGATCAATACCGGTGCGGCGTCAGGAGCTACGATTGCGTCCCGAAAATTGCCGATAAAGCAGCTGTTGCCAGCATTTAGGCCGTTGTGGCCGATGCAGATAACGTTATTGGCATCAGTAACATTGGAGCCGGCCGCCATCCCCAATGCGATGTTGTCGCTGCCGGTAGTGTTGAGCCTGAGGGCTTCATTACCCAAGGCCGTATTGCGATCGCCGGTCGTGTTGGAAGAGAGTGCATTACGGCCGACAGCTGTGTTGAGGTTGCCCTCGGTGTTGCTTACAAGCGCCTGAGCGCCAGTGGCAGTATTGTCGAACCCGATCGTGTTATTGCCAAGAGCACCATCACCGATGGCGGTATTGAACGTGCCGGTGGTGTTCAACGCCAATGCCTCAAAACCAAAGGCGTGGTTATTAAAGCCGGTGGTGTTGCTGTGGAGCGCCCTAACGCCGATGGCCGTATTCTCGTTGCCTTCGGTGTTGGAAAAGAGCGCTTCATCGCCGATGGCCGTGTTGTCATTGCCAGTGGTGTTTTCCTGGAGTGCAAATGCCCCGGTGGCGGTGTTTTCGATTCCGGTCGCGTTAAAAGTAAGCGATGCAATGCCAACAGCCGTGTTGCGCCCGCCTTCGGTGTTGTTCTGAAGCGCAAAAACGCCGGCAGCTGTGTTTTCGAAGCCGGTGGTATTGCTGAAGAGCGCGCCGTCACCGGTGGCCGTGTTCGAGTTGCCTTCTGTGTTGTTGAAAAGGGCGAATGCTCCGTTCGCGGTATTATCGCTGCCAATGGTGTTGCTCAAAAGCGCTCCAGCGCCAATGGCCGTATTTTCGACTGCGTCGAGCGTGGTTGGGTCTCCCACGTTAGCAAGGAGCGCTCCGGCACCCAAGGCTGTGTTGAAGTTCCCTTCGGTGTTGCTCCTGAGAGAAAACAGTCCAACCGCCGTGTTGAACGCGCCGGTGGTCAGGCTTGAAAGCGCCGAGTCGCCCTCGGCCGTGTTTCCTGCTGGATAGCCACCATCGGGTGGTGGAATGACTGCTTGCATTGTTCGTAGAAGCTCAAAGAGGATCACAAGTGATAAAGTGATCGCTCTGATTTCGATTGGAGATCTCATAGGATTTTTATTTTTTAGCAGACTTCTGTTAAATCCTTTCTGCAGTTGCGTTGCCTCAAGAAGCGTGCTTTCCAGCTCGCCCGCTGCGGCGGTTTTGAAAAGTGCCGTTTCTTAGCTTTCCTTCGCCCGAGCTTCATGGGTCAGTGACCACAAGTTTTGTGCTAGACCTAGTCATCTCCATCTGGGCGCTCACTTTCTGAAGACTTAATGTCAGGGCTGAGATTCGCCTCTCCTGGTCAGCAAGCTTGGATCGAAAGCCCTTCTGTTGCTGGGCCACTGTTGACTTTAACTCGGCAACAGTCGCCTGCTGTTCGTCGATCTTGCTTTGTTGTGCTTCCACTTTCTTATGCTCTTTAAGGAACTCATTGAGCAGCATCGCATTCACCGCGTCATAGCGGACCGTGTAGGGTTTTCCTTCCTTGTCGCGTATCACCAGTTCTGGATTGACTTCAGCGACTTCCTCGGCGATCAAGCCGAATTGCGCCGTATTTGTCTTATCGCTCTTGTAATGGAAGGTAACTGGCTTAAGCGAGAGAATGGCCTCGCTGACTTTGTCCATCGGTATAATCTCCCTCTTAAATCGTCGTGAAGAGGTAAAAGTGCCGAGCTTGCCGGTTGAATCAATCGATACTGGTACCGCATCACCACCTATGGGAGCGCCGAAAATGTTGCTGATAAAGCAGCTGTTGTCCTCATTAAGACCAGCCAGAAATGCGCCGATACAGATAACGTTATTGGCGTCCGTAACGCCGCTTCCGGCCCGAGCCCCCAGTGCGACGTTATTGAAGCCGATGGAACTATTCAAGAGAGCTTCATCACCAATCGCCGTGTTGTTGCCGCCCGTGGTATTGCTAGCAAGCGCGTCAAAACCCAAGGCTGCATTGCTGCCACCGGTCGTGTTATGAAAGAGCGTCCCATCACCGATGGCCGTGTTGAAGTCCCCATCGGTGTCGCTAAAGAGGGCGAATGCTCCATTAGCCGTATTGCCGAAACCCCCGCTGCTGTTTAAAAGCGCCCCGGCGCCGGTGGCAGTATTTTCGTCTGCAGTAGTAACAAGGAGCGCTCCCGCGCCGATCGCCGTGTTGAAGTTGCCGGTCGTGAAGGTGTGCCCCGAAAAGAAACCAACCGCTGTATTGAATGTGCCAGTGGTTAGGCTAAACAGAGCGTCCTGCCCTTCTGCTGTATTGCCGCCCGGATAGCCTCCGTCTGGCGATGGGATGACTGCCTGCACTCTTGGCAAGAGCGCAAAACAGCCCAGCGCCGAGACGACAAGAATCAATCGAATTGTTTTGAGCTGAATGAATGAATTCATCGTTCCTCCTTTCTTGGTTTTGAAATGATGATTGCTTTCCCATTTACAAAGGCATTCCAGAGCGCGTGCTGCACGGAATTTTAAATTTGTTGAGGGCGAGTTTTCCTTTCGGGCTAGGCGCACGAATCCGAAAAGAGCAGCGCTCTTCGAGCGCCGCTACGGCGGTTAGGAAACCGACGGCTCCTTGTTTATTACTGGCCGCGGCTGGCGGGGTCCACGCCGGCAAAAGTTAGGAAGTCGATCATGCGAAAACTTTCCGGCGCCCCATCATGGGTCGGCAGCGTTGGCACCCAGTTAGGTTGGGCGCTAAAGTAAGAGTCAGGGTCTAGCTGAAGCAGTCCAATAAATACCTCGGCCACGATACGCGCGGCCACAGGGCCAAGGCGTAGGCCGTCCTCTCTTACCTCAGCTTCTTTTAAGATGTAGTAGAAAAGCGGGGTTGATTGGACAAACGAACGGCGAATCGGCTGTAACTCAGCCAAGTCGGCGTTACTGAGTGGTGTGATGCCCATTTCATTAGCGACGCGCTGACCGGACGGGAGCATCCATGTCACGCATCTTAGCAAATTGCGCTGCATCAAAGAGACGGGTGGCGTCCCGTTAGGTATCGTCTCAAGGGGAAGCTGGAACAGTGGCGTCGAAATCTTGGTGTCGATTCTCTTATTTGGCTTTACATCGGCACTGTAAGCCCCGCCGAAATCGAAGAAGGTTTGCCAGCCAATAAATCGCCGCGGAGCTCTTGCGAAGCCGCGCAAATCAGTGGGGTCAGCGCCTTCCGCCCTGGGTCGAAGATCATGCCAATGAATGGCTCTCCGTTGTCGCCATGAACATTGGCGCGGTAAGAAGGGCGCACCATGCTATGCCCGAATCGGTAGACGATCTGGAACTCCACTGGGATAAAGGCCTGGTCATGTAACGGATTGTAGAAATGACGACCGTTTGCCAGCACATCATCTATCACTGACTGAGGGACGATGTGTGGCAGGAACTCGTGAAGGATCATCCATTGATAGTGCCACACGG
>QHOR01000134.1 GCA_003219395.1 Verrucomicrobiota bacterium
CACTGACCAAGACTGATGACTTTTAGTGCCACCGTGCGATTGAGACTCTTTTGCCGGGCGCGAAACACCACGCCCTGACCGCCGCGACCGACCTCTTCCTTCAATTCGTAGTCGCCCAATTCTCCTAGGAGGTCCGCGGCCTGCGCTGCCTTCTTGCTATGGGGGGGAGCAGCAGTGTCCGGTCCAACGTTTTTAGCGAAGCCGCCGTCATCCGCCTTCGCCGAGGCTGCGGCGGACGAGTCGCCAGCGTGTATAGATGCGTCTGGGAGCAGACCAAGGCCAGTCTCGAGAAGGCAACCCGGGCAGCCTCCCTCAGGCGCGTCGGTTGGGATTTCCGAGCCGCACTTGGGGCAAAGTCTGATTGCGCTGGTCATTTTCGGAGAGTCGTTCGTGCACTCCCCTCTTGTACTGCGTAAAATCCTATCAGAGGTTACGCCCGGACCACAGCAATTAAATGGCGCAACTCATCTTCAATATCGCCAGGCATGGCAACCGTGTGGGAGATCTCTTCCCGCAATAACGTCTGGTAACGCTGGCGAAATCGATAAAAGGCTTGTTTGACCGCGTTTTCAGTCATATCGAACTCGTTGGCAATCTCTGCTTGCGAAGGCCGGTCCGATTCGTCCATGAGCATTTTTTTCATCTGCTCAAAGAACCGCAAATTACCTGCGCTGCGATACTCGTCGCGCAGCCGTGCCATTACTTGCTCGAGAACAGTAAATGCCCAACGACGTTCGTAAATTTGCTCAGCCGTTAAGCTGTCGCTGCGTTCGACATCGACGCGCTCATGCTCACGAAGTTCCTCCAATGGAATAAACCACTGTCCTTTCCCTCGCTTGACTGTCATGGCGTGGCGCCATTCGTCAGCAAGAAAATGTTTGAGCGACGAAAGCAGATACGAACGAAGTCGTCCCTTCTCCTTGCGGACAGCGTTCAAATCTCTGCGCTTCAATAACAAGGCAAAAAAAGCCTGGGTGAGATCCTGCGCTTCCTCCGGCTTGCGGCCCTGGCGCCTAACGAACCCGTAAAGCGGCCGCCAGTAGGTCCGGCAGAGCTTTTCCAATGCAGCGTCTGCCTCCGGCGATTCTCCTTGCGCTTCCAGCACCACGCTCCAGTTCGTGGTAGTAAATGCGACAGGGCCCGTTTGAGCGTTTCCGCCAATCGCCATGAGCGAGGTCGCCCGATCATCAGCAGGCACGCCGCCATCGAACCAACAAGTCACGCTGAAATCAAGCTTATATGTGGCTTGAATGTTCCCGGTGCAGTAAGTGGCGGGTCGGCCGCAAATTTCTTCGTGTCCTTCCTGCGCTTCGTGGTTAATTTCACCCCGCCGATTGGAATGAAGGACGAACGCAAAACTCTAGAGCAACGCGAGCAAATGACCGATTTGGAGCGTCTTCGTCACTCCGCGTCGCATGTATTGGCCACGGCGATCCTGAAAATCTGGCCGGAAGCGCAGTTCGCCGCGGGGCCCCCGGTGGAAAACGGTTTTTATTACGACGTCGATCTTCCACACCGCATCTCACCGGACGATTTCGAGAAAATCGAGGCAGAGATGAAAAAGGAGATTAAGGCGAACCATCCATTCGAGCGGATTGAAGTTTCGCGCGATGAAGCGCTCCAGCTCGGAAAGAAAGGGCGACTCGCGGGGCTAGGCGAGCGAGCTGAACCCAGCAAGTTCAAGCTCGACATTATCGAAAACATTCCGCCGGACGAAAAAATCTCGCTCTATCGCAATGGCGATTTTATCGATCTTTGCGCAGGCCCTCACGTCATGCGCACCGGAAACATTGGCGCGTTTAAGCTCACGACCGTCGCAAGCGCGTATTACAAAGGTGACGAAAAAAATCCGCAGCTTCAGCGCGTTTACGGCACCGCGTTCAAAACGAAAAAGGAACTCGACGATTACTTCGCCATGCTCGAGGAAGCGAAGAAACGCGATCATCGCAAGCTCGGGAAGGAGCTGGAGCTTTTTGTTCTCGACGATGACGTCGGACCAGGTCTGCCAATGTTTCTTCCGCGCGGCGCTGCGATCGCAGAAGAATTGGAAAAGCTCGCCAAAGAAACCGAGTTTGCCGCCGGTTATCAGCGCGTCCGCACGCCGGATATCGCGCGTGAGAGCTTGTACAAGAAGAGCGGACACCTCCCCTACTATGCGGAATCGATGTTCCCGCCGATGGAGCTGGAAGACAAGCTTCCTAGCTTGTCTCGGCCGGCGGGCTTCCAGCCTGCCGAAGAAGAAGGTGGCCAAGCTGCCCGCGCTCCGAGTCAGGCTGGCAGCCTGACTTCCGATCGCTATTACCTCAGGGCCATGAATTGTCCGCATCACCACAAATTGTTTGCGGCGCTGCCCCGCAGTTATCGCGAGCTTCCACTGCGTCTGGCGGAATATGGGACGGACTATCGTTACGAGAAGAGCGGCGAGTTGTTTGGTCTCATGCGGGTGCGTTCGCTGCACATGAACGATGCACACATTTATTGCACTCCCGAGCAGTTCGCGGATGAGTTCAACGCCGTGAACGAGATGTATTTGAAATATTTCAAGCTGTTCGGGATCGAGAAATACTTAATGCGTTTCTCCACGCACGACCCGGCACGGCTCGGCCAAAAGTTTGTCGATGAACCAGAGCTTTGGAGGCAAACCGAGGAGATGACGCGCAATGTCTTGAAAAATTCGGGAATCAATTATGTGGAAGTGCCTAACGAAGCGGCGTTTTACGGGCCGAAGATCGACGTGCAAGTCTGGAGCGTCATCGGGCGCGAGTTCACGCTCGCGACCAATCAGGTTGATTTTGCGCAGCCGCGACGCCTCGAGCTCGTTTACAAAGACCGCGATAACACTGGCAAGACGCCCATCTGCATTCATCGTGCGCCGCTCGGGACGCACGAACGGTTCATCGGATTTTTGATCGAGCATTATGCGGGCAATTTCCCGCTCTGGCTCTCGCCGGAACAAGTCCGCATCCTCACTATCGGCGATGATGCAAAGCTAATCGAATACGCACGATCAATCGTCAGGGAATTGCGCGCTCATCAAGTCCGCGCGGAGATCGACGACAGCTCTGATAAGATCAACGGTAAAGTCCAGCGCGCCGAACAACTGAAGGTGCATACCATGTTCGTGATCGGAAAACGTGACCTGGACGCCGATGCAGTAAGCGTCCGCGTCCACGGTAGAGGGAATCTCGGCGCAAAACCGCGCTCCGAGTCGATAGCAGAAATTCTGCAGGCGATTAAAGAACGCCGACCGTGAACGTCGTTGCCGCAATCAGTGCGTTATTGATTTGTGCTGCCGCGTCAGCAGCCGAGCTCCATCCCATTGTAGAGGCCCAAACCGGATATCTGTTCGGCGCGACCGCCGACGGTAAATGGATCAAAGCGGAAGAAGCCGCGAAGGCAGTTCGCGCTGAGACCGCGTATCGGATTTATGGACTGACCCAATCACTCGGCGAAGCCAAAGGCCGCAAGCCGAAACCGGCAGAAGAAGAGGTATGTTCAGACGTGCTGACGGTTTCGCTTTCGCCCAAACCAGAGAAAGGCGCGATCGCGTTGGCCGGGAGATGGAATGCGTTGCCTCGAAAAGTGCAAATCCTCAATGTAACTCAGCAAGCTTATCTCGATTCGGTGCGTGACTTTTTAAGAACAAAAGGCATCGAGCAGCCGAGAGTGAAGATCAAAAAGATTATCCGAGTTGATCTCGACGGCGATGGCGAGGCAGAAGTGTTGATCAGCGCGACGAATTATTTTCAAAAGAATGAAGGCGTGCCGATGAGGTCGCCTGCCGGTAGTTATTCAATGGTGTTGTTGCGTCGCGTGGTGACCGGGAAAGTGGAGACACAGCTGGTCGACGGCGAATTCCATCCGAAGGCTTATGCGGGAAAAGGCACAGATGACGACGCGAGCTTCGATGCGCCGAATGTCTACAAAGTAATCGCGGTGCTGGACCTCGACGGCGATGGAAAGATGGAAGTCGTGGTTGCGTCGCAATACTACGAGGGGGCAGCAACAACCATTTACCGCTGCGATCCCAAAAAAGTGGAGCCTTTGCTTTCTGTTGCCTGCGGCGCCTAGGCGAGGTTCTCTCTCACTCGCGGAATCTTCCTTCGCCTTAAGAGGGGCGCAGCTTGGGAAGTTGCGCCTACTCTGGTGTGATCTTTTGCTCTGTAAACTTTGCCAGTGCAATGTTCCAGACCGCCTTTAACTGCGCCGACCATCTGTGGTCGGAGAGTCCCTTCGGATCAGTTGTCGCATCGCCATCGATGATCACGCGATTGGCGCCGTCGGGCTTGAACCCAGGACCATCCTCGCCACCAAAAATGAAGTCGAAATTATCGTTGTACGGGTTAGCCTTTGATTTGCGGTAGCTCGGCAACAATAGATCGTGCGCCTTCGCGAGAATGTTCGTCGTTCGAGCTAGCTTACCGTCGTGAAATTCCAGCAAAAACACCTCATGCGGTCCCCATTTACCATGCAGCGTAATTAGGGCAACCGAGCTGTCGTCCGACCATTCCGCGCTGATCCTACCATGGTTCTGATTTTGGAAGTAAGGATATTTTGTTTGTAACTCGCCCAGCTGGGTAAACGGCTGCAACGCGACGACATAGTCTTTAATCCGGTCCGGATGGTTCGCGTTATTCGCAGCTTCTTCTGCTTCTAACGTTGGGTAAATGACAGCGAACTTCTTGTCCGGCGAAATCGTATTGGCGGCGATCAAATAGTTCTTTGCATAAGCATCCGGCAATCCCGTTGACGAATCTTCGCCTGCAGCTTGCGGTTCTTCATCCGCAGCAAGGGTGGAAAGACCGCAGCCGATTATCATGGCGAATGCGAAGAATAATTTCATTGTTACTTCGTCCTTCAGTCGTTAGGAAATCGGCGCATCTTCAGTATTTTGACACGCGCCCCCATTGGGCATCACGCAGGCGCAAGGTTCGTTTACGTTAAACATTATTTCGTCGCCTGCAGGCGTCAACGCTGCACGGCTCCGACGCGCCTTGAACATAACTGTACCGTGCAGCAAACATTTTACCTGCGCCTTCATGAAGAGCGCCCCTGATGCACTGGCTGCGAGCGCGAGAATCCAACGGCAGCCGAGAACCGAATGAGAAGGCTTCCTTTCATCGCTATCGATGAGTTGCTTCGTTCAGTAGCTTGCTTGCTTCTTCGAGATTAGCTCTCGTCGCAAATTTCTCCAAGCCGCGATTGAGTTGATCCCTGGAAGCGGCGCCAAGCTTGATGGAACTTTTGAAGTCAGCGATAGCGCGTTGCAGATCAGAAATTTTCAATTTTTGGTCTTGCGACTCCTTTGCTCGGTTAAGGTAAAGCATGCCGCGGTTC
>QHOR01000135.1 GCA_003219395.1 Verrucomicrobiota bacterium
AATAGGAATGCAATCGCGATCGAGCTGATTGAAATCAGTGTTGGCCAGTGCGCATAGCTCGATAAAACCTTTGACGCTCCAATGCCACAGATGATCCCAATCACGCCGCCGACTGAACTTAACGTCACAGCTTCGATCAAGAATTGCGTGAGAATGTCACTTCCGTGTGCACCGACAGCCAGCCGCACACCAATTTCGCGCGTTCGCTCGGTTACACTCACCAGCATGATGTTCATGATTCCGATTCCGCCGACTACTAGCGACACGCCCGCAATTGAACCGAGCAACACAGTCATTACCGCAGTTGTCGCGGTCGCCGCCTGGGCGATTTCCTGTTGGTTACGGACAGTGAAGTCGTCGTCGCGTCCGGGACGGATGTTGTGCCGCTGACGAAGCAGGGAAATAATTTGTTGTTGAGCAGCCTCGAGTTGCCGTGGATCACCTATTTGCACATTGATATTGCGAAGAGTTGTGCCGCCGAGATTACGATATCATCCTGGTCCACACCTTGTGTGCTCAATCCCTTGGGCATCAGAACACCGGTGACGGTGAACGGGACCTCTTTGATTCGTAAAATCTGTCCGATCGGATTTTCGTTTCCATAAATCTGGGTTGCAGTGGTGCGACCGATTACACATACCTTGTTGGCGCTGCGAACGTCCTGCGATGTAAACGGCGCGCCATCGGCCAAAGGCCATTGCCGTATGTCAAAGTAATCCGCTGACTCCCCGTAAATCCGGGTAAACCAATTCTGATTTCCTGCTGCTACTTGCGTAGTCGAAACAACTTCTTCGCTTACCCCAACGACGCCCGGCACTTCGCGTCGGATCGCCTCCGCGTCTTCGATTTTCAGTGTGCCTGCACCGCCCCACCCGGTACGAATACCGCTCGAAGTCGTGCTGCCAGAAAAAATGAGGATCACATTTTGTCCGAGGCTGGCGATCTGCGCTTCCACCTGGGCTTTTGCGCCATTGCCGATCCCAACCATCGCAATGACCGCGCCAACACCAATGATGATGCCGAGGGCGGTCAACACGGAACGTAGCTTGTTCCGCCGCAATGCGCGGACCGCGACGTTAAAGGTTGGTGCAATTCTCATTTATTGCTTGAAATGTTGAACCGCCACCTCTTTGAAGCTGAACTGTTGCAAAACCAAATCAATACTAACCTCCCTTGCGCTTCTACGCTTATGCGAAATAGCACACCCACCCATAACAAACACGCGAACGACAGAACGGTCGTGCTTATTACTGCTGCAAGTCAGGGCATTGGCAGGGCCATCGCCACACACCTTGCCGGGAGCTCGACTGTGGTTCTGCTCGCGCGATCCGAGTCGATCGAGAAAATCGGAATCGAACTCGGCGGTCTTGGTGTGCGCGGATCGGTAACGAATGAGGCTGATCTGAAGCGCCTGGTGGATGTAACAGTCCAGCGCTTCGCCGGGGTTCGTTGACTCCTATTCGCTGGACCAGAGCATCATCGACACGATTCCAATGAAGCGGATCGGGCGGCTGGAGGAGCTCGCGAAGGCGGCGGCGTTCCTCCTTTCTGATGATTCCTCCTACATAACAGGACAGAACCTGTTGATGGACGGTGGTATGGTGAGAGTGATTTAGCCAATGATAATGTAAGCCATCGATCTCCACCGGCACGCTTGCTTTCAATCCGAAGAGCCCGGCCCGCGTACGGAGGGTAAACGAGATTGGGCGCTATCATTTTGCAGCTGCGCCGCTGCATCCGCTCGTCGTAAGACAACGTGATCATCCAGAATGACCCCATCGCGCATCATCACATTGCGTTTTGCGTAAGCCGCGATGTCAGGTTCGTGAGTGACCATTAGCACGGTAATCCCGCGCGCGTTCAATTGTTGAAAAATTGCCATAATTTCGAGGCTGGTCGCGCTGTCCACGTCCGCAAGCAGCACTTCCGGGTCATTAATCAACGCGCGCGCAATGGCCACGCGTTGTTGCTGGCCGCCCGACAGCTGACTGGGATGATGATCTTCGCGACCTGAGAGACCGACGGATGCAAGGACGCGATCCGCCCTCTCACGAAGCTGCGCGTTTGTCAGCTGCTGTGCGCTGTAAATCAAGGGCAACTCAACGTTTTCGCGTGCGGAGGTGCGCGACAGCAGATTGAAGTTCTGAAAAACAAATCCGATCTTTCGATTCCGGATATCAGCCAGGTAATCTCTATCCAGCGCGGAAACATCTGCGCCGTCCAGGATATAGTGGCCTGTCGTCGGCCGGTCGAGACAACCCAGAATGTTCATGAGCGTCGATTTTCCCGAACCGCTGGCGCCCATTAGCGCAACAAATTCGCCGCGTGTGATCTCCAGCGACACACCGCGAACGGCGGGCACTTCCATTTCCCCTGTGCGATAGGTCTTGTGAACATCCACAAGTCTAACAAGTGCGCCATTGCTCATATTTATTAATCCACGCTCCAGCGAGGTCGCTTAGCGAAGGAAACCGGATCCAAACCGCTTTGAGGGATTTCTCCGAAGCGTTCAAAAACGCTAAAGCGGCTGAACTGCTACCTTGTCCATAATCACCTCCCTGATGCGGGGTGCTAATGAGACGCCTTTCTCTGCGATCCTGTGGCAAGAATGTCATCACGGAAAACGCCTTTGGCCGCCGCCGAAGGGATTTGCCGGAGGCGACGGACCGGCCGTGGTTGAGGCGAACTCCGCCGTCACGACGCGGTCGCCTTCCTTCAGACCTTCGACGACTTCAGTCACGACGCCGTCACTGATCCCTGTCTTGACCTGTCTTGCCTCTGGACGATTTGCCCCAGATGGCAAAACATAGACCGTGCGCTGAGCACTCTGCTGCACACCGCCGCCGCGCCCCATACCCGGACGTCCCGCTCGAGTTGTGACGGTTTTTCTTGTCTCAACTGGTGTTGCGTCCGGCGGACGATACCGCAGCGCCGCATTCTTGATTTGCAGCACATCATCCTTGTGCGCGACGACAATTGAAACATTCGCCGTCATTCCCGGTTTCAATTTCAGCTCTGGATTGCTCACTCCGATAACAGTGTCGTAAGTAACTACGTTTTGGACCGTGATCGGCGCGTTCCGCACCTGGACGACTCTTCCGTGAAATGTCTCCGTGGGAAAAGCGTCCACAGTGAAATCGACATTTTGATCGATCTTAACGACGCCTACATCCGCCTCCGCCACATTGGCGTCGATTTGCATTTTGGTGAGATCGTTGGCAATCGCAAAGATGACCGGCGCCTGTAAACTCGCCGCAACGGTCTGGCCAACATCCACGCTGCGCGAGATAACGACACCGTCTATGGGTGACGTAATTGTGCAATGCTCTAGATCGGCTCGCGCCTTGTCGAGGGCGCCCTGCTTGATTTTCACGTTTGCCTCGGCCTGATGAAGACTTGCCATCGCCTGGTCCAGATCGGCTTGAGAGGAAGTTTTCCTGGTAAAAAGGTCCTGGGTGCGAGTGGCAGTTACTTTGGCAAGCTCGAGCGCAGCCTGTGCGTTGGCCAGATCGCCTTCAGCCTGAGTGACGGTTGCCTGAAAAAGCGCCGGGTCGATTTGGGCGACTACCTGACCGGCTTTCACCTCGGAATTAAAATCCACAAACAACTTTGCGATGTTTCCCGAAACCTGACTCCCCACCTGCACGTTAACGACCGGATTAAGCGTGCCCGTGGCGGTAACAGCCTGAGTAATGGGACCGCGCGCAATAGTTGCGGTCTGATAATTTGCAGTGCCCCCGTTTCGGCATTGGCGGACAACTCCTGCGACCAGGAGCAGTCCAACAATTACAATGAGCCAAGGGAGAAAACGCCTTATTCGCATTGGGCTTGGTTCCGCCGATGGCTGCCATCACGAGCCGCGAACATGGCAAGGGACCTCACCGCACACCGATGATTACACCCAATAGGTTGTGTGACTTCGAGGCGTCGGTTGCGTTGCTTATTTCGTTCGGAATGATAATGCAAAAGATTCATCGTGTTTGAGCAATTACGCGCGGCTGTATGTTAAGAGACAGCAAGAACTGATGCGGCGTTACATCCAAATCTACTCCATCATGCTGCGCAATTCGCTCATCCGCGAGCTGAGTTTCAAGGCTAATTTTCTGTTATGGATGGTCGTGGAGGTACTCTGGTTCTGCGGGCAAATCGTTTTCTTCAGCATCATTTTCGGCAACGTCGATCGCATTGGTGATTGGACAAAGTGGGAAGTCGTGCTGCTCATCGGCACGCACCAGATGATTGCCCAGCTTTTTCAGGCATTCTTTTTTGTTAACGTCGCAAACATTCCGGAACTCGTGCGCACGGGAAAATTGGATTCCTTGCTCGTTCTGCCGATCGACAGCCAGTTTGCTGTTTCCACGAAACAGTTCGGCCTGGACAGCATCGTCAACGCGGCCCTGGGTGGCTTAGTCGTTTGCGTGGCGCTTTCACGCCTCAATGTCGTACCAAGTTTCACGTCAATTTGCCTTTATTTGATTGCAATTGGATTTGGTATCGCCGTGCACTATTCCATTATGCTTGGGCTCGCTGGGGCTAGTTTCTGGATCGTGCGCGCCCAAGGCTTGGTTTACGGTTATTTTAATTTCCTGAACATCGCGCGTTATCCAGATGCCATTTTTCCATGGCTGTTCCGCGTGATTTTCGGCTGGATTATTCCCGTCGTCGTTATTGCAAATATTCCTGCCCGCCTGCTAATTAAGTCGCTCGGGCAACCCTGGTTTTTGATGCTCCATCTTGTGGCTGCCTCGACTATTGTTTTCCTTCTGTCGCGCGGCTTCTGGAAATTTGCCCTTCGGCATTACTCAAGCGCCAGTTCGTAGGTTCAACTAGTAGGTTTCGCCTAAGCGTCGGCTCTTTCCACGGTGACGTGAACTTTTTGACCGAATCCGCTTGCGCCGTCGGGGAAATGTTCTTAATTAAGCGTCCATTTTCCCGGCTCCAGCGATTTAGGAAGTGCCCTGCTATGGCAAAACCAACTAAGAAGAAGAAATCTGCAAAACGGCCCTCTGCGAGCAAAGCTCGGCCAGCGCGCAAGGTGTCTGTCAAAAAGCCGGCCTCCAAAAGGCTCCCGCGGACTACGAAACACACCAAGAGTGGACCTTCCACCTCCAGAAAAGAAACGACCGAATCTCCGGCCGTCCTGCTTGGTATGAATCATCGTGAGAAAAAACTGGATCCGTTTGTGCGCCAGCAGAAGGAAAAACTCCTTCAGCTTCGGGACGCCATGGTCGATTCCATGGCCGGCGTCGCCCAGGATACTCTGCGATCGCGGGCTGAAGGCAGTGAGGCTTCTGCCTTTGGAATGCACCAGGCCGATGCCGGGTCGGACGCTTATGACCGTGATTTCGCGCTGAGTTTGCTTTCCCAGGAACAGGACGCGCTTTACGAAATCGATCAAGCGCTCAAGCGCATTGAACTGGGGACCTACGGAAAGTGCGAAATGTCAGGCAAACAAATTCCTCGAGCGCGGCTTGAGGCGATCCCGTTCGCGCGTTTTACCGTTGAATGCCAGTCGCAACTGGAAAAGCAAAATAAAGCGTCGCGGGTACGCCAGTCGGTCACCTCTCTGTTCGGGTTGACCGACGAGGAAGGCGGCGAGGCAGAAGAGGAAGAAGTTGCGCCGGCGGAAGTGAAGGAGTAACAGACAAATGGCGCAGGAAATTGTAACGCTTGAGTGCACAGAGGCCAAAGCACTTGGTAAGCCTGCCTCGCGTTACATGACTACGCGGAACAAGAAAAGCCCCCGCACACCTAATCGGCTTGAGAAAAAGAAATACAACCCGTTCTTAAGACGGCACACTTTGCACCGCGAAACAAGATGATAGGTCCTAAAACCGCCAAGCGCCGTTCCGCTTTTCGCCGGGCGAACCGCGCCATGCCCCGTCGGCGAATCGATATTGCCATTGAAGCGATCGACTACAAAAATCCGGATCTCCTCAAAAAATTCGTCACTGAAAGTGGCAAGATCCTACCGCGTCGCGTGACCGGCATGCCCGCGCATCTGCATCGCAGGATCACGCGCGAGATCAAGCGCAGCCGCTCTGTGCTGATGATGAAATAACGAGCGCATTTCCCCCGGCCGACACCCGGGCCTCTGTAGGCCGCGCTTCTTACCCGCTGCAAACGGTCCAGCGTCACGCCTCGCGCAGCAAAGCGATTAGCTACGCCCTTCGCGTCTTCTCGCCCTGCTCAATCAATTTCCAGAATTCCCGCGTCTCGCTCAGCTGAGCATCTTCGGACAAAGGTAGTTTGCTCCGGAAAAGGAAGTCCCGAAACGTGTTCTTGTGCAAGACGCGATGGACCCTCACGCCTTCGTCGGTCTTCGCGAAGTAAATCCGGTAATCTTTCGCACGATACCGATATAGTTTTTTCCCTTTGCGCTGAATCATCCCGAACCGTTCGGAATCGAGTTGGTCGAGATCCTCGGGTAAAATTTGAAACTCCGCGAGCAGCTCAAGCTGCAATTTCTTCGGAAGCGCCGAAATTTCGGCAGCGCTCAATTCGTTAAAGATGATCTGGAACATGGCGCTGGTTCAGCCGTTGAAGGGTAAAGGGTGGAACCGGCCAATTACCACGCGATAGAATGCGCTTCAACGCTTCAACTCATTAACGCTTAAACATTCAAAGATAAAGTCTCTGCACGCGCGCGCCAATTCGTGTTGTAATTTCCCATGGGATCGTCCCTGCCGTCTTGGCGAGTTCGGCGCAGGAAATTTCCTCGTTGCCGTCGCGTCCCATCAAAATAACCTCATCGCCGGCTTCTGCACCATCGATCGTGCTAACATCGATCATCATCAAATCCATCGTCACACGGCCCAGAATGGCGCAGCGTTGGCCAGCAACCAGAACGGCGGCATCACGATTGGAAATGTTCCACGGATATCCATCAGCGTAACCCGCTGACAATGTAGCGACGCGCATTTTCCGAGGCGTAACAAATGTGCGGCCGTAGCTGATGGAACGTCCTTTCGGGATGTCGCGCACCAGAGAAATTCGCGTTTTCCATGTCATAGCCGGTTTAAGAAGTTTCTGAAATTCTGGGAGTGGCGAAATGCCGTAAAGCACGATCCCGGCGCGCACCATGTCCAGGATTCCCGGCGGCTCGGCGAACGCGAGAATCCCCGCACTTTGGAGGACATGCGCTTTGTAATCAATTGGAACCGCTGCGCGAAACTGCTTCATAATTTCGCCAAAGCGCAAAAGCTGATCACGCGTGTAGTCCGCATCCTCACNNGCTGTGAATCTTGATCTTTGGAAATGTGGAGATCTTCTTGAGAACCTCTAAGGCATGGTCCTCCAGAACTCCCATGCGGCCCATCCCGGTATCGATCTTGAAATTGACCGATACGGGTGAGCGGAGCGTAACCCGATTGAAATCTTCAGCTTCCTCGAGAGCGGAAATCGTGGGAATGAAACCGTACTCGGCAATTGTGGATCTTTCGCCCGGCAGAGCGGGGCCAAGGAGTATGATGGGATGGGAGAAGCGTTTACGAAGTGCCAGCGCTTCTTCGAGATTTGCCACGCCGAAAAGCTGCACTTCACCGGCGAGCGTTTCCGCTACGCCCATCACCCCATGTCCATAAGCGTTCGCTTTTACCACGGCGAGTATATCCACGGAACCAACGCGTTCCCGCACGACTCCGGTGTTGTGACGCAATGCGCTCCGGTCGATTTCGACCCAGCAGCGATAAGCTTGCTTCATGACTATGGAATGGGTGTCTAGCCCGAAGCGTCTTTGTCGGCAAGCATGCCGCTGCCACGAGTTGCCCTGGTG
>QHOR01000136.1 GCA_003219395.1 Verrucomicrobiota bacterium
AGGCTATACTGAGTAATAGTTGTTTCATACTGTTTCCTTTTGTTTCTTGCGCGCGGGCGAACGTTTCCGCTGCCGATGTTTCCTCGACTGCGGAAAGGACGTCCGGCGTTTTACACTCTTAATCGAAGGTAAGCTATCAGGTCCTGCGCGTCAGCCGATGAAAAACCGCGGTGGCGAACAAAACTGTAAAGCGGCGGCCAATAAGCTTCGCAAAATCCCGCGAGCGCCTGTTGAGCGGAAGCGGCCGCTTCCTCGTGACTGGCACGCAAAACAACGGTCCAACGCGTCGTTTGAAACGAAGCACCTCCCTCTTGCAGTGTTCCCGGAATTGCTTTCGTTCGCGAAGCGTCGCTGAAGCAAGATGATTTGGCGAGAACAAAATCACGCGAACTGTCGAGAAATTAATGCGGGGATTCATTCAGGTTCGGATGCTCTTCTTGGCACCTGTTTAGCGCCAAAGATATGGTATTCAGCGTCAGACTCGGGCAGCGCTCCAGGATTCGAGCTCCAGAAGGGATCAGCGGTGATAGCGCAATTCATCTCCGAGAAGATTCAAACGCGGTTTCAGCGCTTGCGCACCGGGGGAATTCTGATTCCTGGGGCAATGCCCCAGTTTCGCCACCGCGAATCCGTCCTGCGGCGGACTGAGATCAGACCCCGCCCTTGGCGCTGAACAGATTGCGCGATCCGCCGCGGTCAGTATTGGGCGAGAAATTGCCTTTGGCTATCGGGGCGCGCGGGCACGTAACGGTCAGATGTCTGCACGCTCGTCTGCCTGCGCCCGGCGTTGCCGTTGTCGCTCTGCTCTTTGGCGATGGCGCCCAAGCTCAATGCTGCAAAAGCTATTGCCACAGCCGCTGCGACTTTCGCTTCGATGGATAATTTCATACGCGAATTGGCTCGTCGATGAGGGCGATCGCAGATTCCGCGGGCATGTGCTTTAGAGAGGTTTTGAGAAGGAGTTCCCTCCACCCGCCGTCGAAATTAAAGGAAGCGAGACTATTTACGAGCAACGGATCGTGATTTCGGCCACCGCTCCTAGCGAACGCGCGACAGATGTCAGCCAAGGATTCAACCAATCGGATGCACTGTTTTTTCATATTCGTTCAGATACATGAAGCCGACTGGCTTGGCTTCGGTGGCTTGCGGGTGGTTACGACCTGCGAAAGCGCGGGTGAAACAAGCCCGGACCCTGCGTGAAATGTGACCGGCTCGCTTTGTCCAGTAATGGACCCAGCTCAACGAGGCATCTGCGAAGATTTCAGCGCGGACAACTTCGGGGCAGACGTTCAGCAATTTGCAAACATTCACGAATGAGTAGGACCACAAAAAGTCGTTTGCGGTGACCCAGCTATAGGCATCGAGATAGAGCTCTTGTTTGACGCCTTTGGTCGCCGAATGGAACCGGCGCAAATCGCGAGCAGCCTGTTTCAGCACGCCGAGCGCCAGATCTTTCTCAGGCGTTGGTCCGGCCGATTGGGCCGGAGCAACAGAAAAGTGTCCGCCGTGAGGATTGTCGGATTTCGTCTTTGAAAAGACGTCCATGGCGTCGTGCGATATCTGCAACGCGGGCCTTGCTGCGGTGTTTTCGACCTCGGACGCGGTCGAAAACGGACCGCTGAAACCGGTGTTACTGAGGGGGTCTTGCACTACGAGGTTCATGTGGAGTTTCGGTTGATCGATTCGATTGGGTTCTCCTTTTCTAAAGATTCTACGTCCGGACATTTCAAATAATTTCAAAATTCTTTAATTTCTTAGTGTCCACGCCCAAAAAATCATTCGGGAGATTGGGAACGGACGCTCCGAGGATCCGCAATCGAACGGAGTTTTCCTGTGGACGAGGTTGCCGGCACACCCGCCACTAAGAAACCTTACGAGAGAGGCACGAATCCCTCGATCGGGTGCCTCGTTGCGGTTTGATTGTCGGCCACGCGGCGTAAACTCTGTAAAATGACGGACGAACAACAGGACGAACAGTTCTACCGGGATACCGAAAGCGTCGCCTTTCCGAAACTGGACGATCACCAGCTTTCTCTGCTTGAGCCTTTGGGAAAAAGACGCGTGCTTAAACGTGGCGAGCTACTCTTCAAAGCGGGGCAGCGCGACGTAGGCCTGGCCATTGTCTTGCGCGGCGGACTCGAGGCGTTTGAGCAACGGGATGGCGTGGAACAGATTCTCGGCACCGCGCACGAGCGCGATTTCCTCGGTGATGTGGCGATGCTCCAAGGCACGTCAGTTCTTGCGACAGCCAGGGTAACGTCGGAAGAGACGGAGATACTCCACGTGCCCGCGACCGAACTTCGTCGCGCGTTCGCCGAATTGCCCGGTGTGAGCGAGACAATCGTAAAGGCGTTGATCATGCGTCGAAAACGACTGCGACGCGATCGGGAATTTGCCGGGTTGCGCGTTCTCGCGCCAGGCGGTTCTCGCGAGGGGCATCAGCTTGATGATTTTCTCGACAAAAATCGCATTCCTCACCGGCTTATCGAATTCGAGAGCGAACAGGGACAGGCACTGAGCAAACGTTTGCACTTAAACAGTCGCGATTTGCCCGCGCTGATTACACCTGCCGGCGCCCCGTTGCGAAGGCCTTCATTGCGCGAAGTGGCGCAAGTGGCCGGATTGCTGCGCCCACTCGCGTTCGAGGATCAAAGTGAAATTATGTCGGACCTGACGATCGTCGGCGCAGGTCCGGCGGGTTTAGCCGCGGCTGTTTACGCCGCCTCTGAAGGATTGCATACGGTCGTTTTGGAAAGTTACGCTCCGGGCGGCCAGGCTGGTTCCTCCTCTTTAATTGAAAATTTTTTTGGTTTTCCGACCGGAATTAGCGGCGGCGATTTGACCTGGCTGGCACAGCTCCAGGCTTATCGGTTCGGCGCGAAATTTTCAACGCCGGCGCAAGCGCTCTCGCTTGATTACAACGCGACTGACGAATACCGCGCCTGTCTTCAGGTTGAAGGCTGCTCAGCTGTTTTGCGCGCAAAAGCTGTTCTAATCGCGACCGGTGCGGATTACCGCCGGCTCGACGCCGAGGGGCGCGAGCAATTTGAGAACATGGGCGTTTACTACGCGGCGACGGCAATGGAAGGTCAGCTTTGTCGCAACGAAACGGTCATTGTCGTCGGCAGCGGCAACTCAGCAGGCCAGGCCGCGATGTACCTTTCCGAGGGTGCAGCCAAAGTATTGCTTGTTATTCGGGGAAAAGATCTCTCCAAAATGTCGACCTATCTTTCACGACGGGTTCAAGTGCAAAAGAACATTGAGATTCTTTACCAAACGCAGGTCCGTAAGATGTTTGGCGGAAAAAAGCTCGAAGAAATCGAGTTGGAAAATACCCACACCGGAGAACGCCGGCAGGTTCGAACGCCGGCTGTGTTTTCCATGATCGGGGCGAAACCATGCACTGAATGGCTGCCGCAGGAAATCGAGCGCGATGACAAAGGATTCATCAAAACAGGAGTGAGCGTCGCCGGGGCGCCAGCGTGGCAGGCGAGCAAACATCAACCTGGTCCGCTCGAGACGAGCTTGCCGGGAATTTTTGCAGCGGGCGACGTGCGTTCGGGGTCGGTGAAACGCTGCGCCGCGGCAGTGGGCGAAGGCGGGATGGCCATCGCTGGTGTCCAAATGAGGTTGGCTTCGTCATCCCGAACCGGACCGTGACGTCCAATCAACACAGGAATCAAGGGATTCGTTCCGAGACGTTGTACATATTCCATTCCCATGTTTTGCCCTTATCGGAAGAAAACGCCTGGCCCCACATCGGGCGATCCTTGTTTCGCACATCCCAACGAAACATCACGATGATCGCTTTGCCTTTGAACGTATCCCTGCAGAAAAAATGGCCTACGTTGTTTTCAAATGAGCCTACCACGGGCGGATCCATTACACCTGAGTTGCTGGCAACCCAGTACAAGCTCCACAACCGGGTCTTTGGATTAAAGAGCCGCAACGTGAGACCTTCGAAGTGTTTGCCCTCCTGGCCTGGCATCTCAGTAGTGGAATAAATATCCATATCCGCGGTGCCACTGAGGGTTTTGGAATTCTCATCATATGAATCGAATTCAGTCCAATCCTTGCAGTTTTCGAGCCTTTTGTTGAGGCGGCGATTATGCATTTTCCATTTGCCAACTAAAAAATCGAAATCGCTCGGAGACGACATCGCCGACGCGGTAATCTTCAAATCCCCTTTGTCATCAAAATTCAATTTAGGAATTGGCAAACTGGGATCGGCTGTCAGCACCGTCGTTTGAGCTTGTGAGAAGCTGCAAATCGCAAGGAACAGAACAGTGATAGAGTATTTCACACGTTTCGCTGACTTATCGTTTAGTGTCATCAGATTGACTTTTCACAAGACCAGTCCTCCGCTTTGCCGTTGAGATATTCGCTTCCTTGCTCCGGTCTCTGCACATCACGCGCCGCGCTACGGTTTCAGGTCCAGCAGTGCTTTGCCGTATTCGATGTCGACGGGAACAGAGACGTGATCGTGAAAGTCGAGCCATTTCCCGTTTACCTTCCTGTAAAGTGACGTAAATCGGACCCAAACGCCGGATTTTCCACCATGCTTTCGCGTGCCGCTGATCATTTGTAATCCGGTCGCATAACCGAACTCGCCGGTAGCACCGACGTGCAGATCGCGCGTCTCGATATGAAGATCGCTGTCGTACTGAGAGAAGAATTGTTGCCAATCGCCGCGATACGCCGGCTTTCCGACGTACTGTAACGGCGGCACAAGGTCGTAAGCGACGACGTCGTCCGTGTATAAGTCCATTACGCGATCGACATCCTTGGCGCTGACCGCCTTTCTCCAATGATCAAGCCAGCCGCGGATTTCCTGCTCTGCTGCCGCCTCGCCTTGCGTCGCAGGTGAGCTCTCTATTTGACCGTTCACTGCGAGTGATGCCGTTATTGCCACGCTCAAGATAAAAAATCCAAGTGCTTTCATAGTTCATTCCTTATCGATGATGGGTGGAACGGCGGCGGTGTCCGTTCGGAGGCCGGTCACTCACTCCCTTTGTGTTCGAACGCTTCTTTATTTACAACGTACGGCATTTTGGTCGGATCGCCGCCGTAGTTGGCTTCCAAAACATCAATCAGCCCCTGGGCAGTGCGTCCGGCCATCCCTTTATCGGGATCGAC
>QHOR01000137.1 GCA_003219395.1 Verrucomicrobiota bacterium
CGGAGCAACTCAGGCACAGGTCAGCGAACATCTCGGAACTGATGGAGAAGATGCTACTCACATCGTTGGACTGACCTGGGAGAGCCTGGGGGTGCTCGTCTTTCGACGGGAACTAACGCTCGATCTGGTCGACGACTTCTTCAGCGGGCCGATTTCAATTTCATGGCGAAAATTATCACGCTACGTTTTCGAGCAGCGTGCGATGCTAGGCCGTGAGACCGCTTTCGAATGGTTCCAATGGCTGGCTGAGCGGATGATGGAGCGCGAAAGGAGATCGGCGCCCGTCCCGGCGCACATCGCTCATCGCGATTGGAAGTAATCTGCGGCGGCGATCTGACCACAACACAAAGAAGGGCGCTTTCCCAGCGCCGAATAGCGCGGGAAGCCGCCGCTCGTTCGACTACGTCGCATAACTTAACGCTCCATTTACCGTTCGCGCAGCAGATGTGTATGGATGCGGCTCGGTCTTCTTTGCATCGAGAATGTGCATGACTTCGGTGTCCCGTACTTTCAGAAAGTCGGAAATCAGCGAGCGATGACAGCGCCACCACACGGCTTCTGCGCACATAATCGCAGCTGGCCCAGCTTCAGCAGCAAGATTTAGAAGACGCTCCACGCCTTTGGAAAATTGTTCTGTCTCCATGTAATCGGCGTAACCACGAAAGGATTGATTGCGCCAGGCAATGTTTTTTGATTCCGGCTTTGGCTTTCGCCGCCCACCAAGCTCGGGGAAATGTTCGTACCTGATTCCGACTGTGCCTAACGAGTCTGCCAGCGTCTCCTTATTAAACTGCGGGTAACGCTTCGATCCCGGCAGCGATCGCACGTCGGCAAGCGCCTTGATCCCGTGGTCTTCGAGAAGCGAGATGAACGTAGCAAGCGTGCGCGTCGAGTGGCCTATCGTCCAGATTCGCATGAATAAAGATAAAGCATCCGGATCACCCACGCACGGCGGCGCGAGCTCTGGGGAGCATAGGCTGGCAGGCTGTGCTTGCCGGCAGCCCTGCCGACAACATTTTTGCGTAGGCAATCTTCAGGTGATGCATTTTCCAAGTCTGGCAAGCTGTCGAGACGTGCAGGCTGGTAGCCTGCGCTCCCCCAGTAAAGAGGTCCCCGCCTGGGGTGCTCAATGCGGTTTGGGCGGAGCCACGATCTCGGCCATCGATTTCAGCATTCGACCGAGATCGCTGTTCGTAGAGATGACTGCGGTAGTATCCTTTGCAAACGCGGCACGCATCACGTCCAGGCTCCGAAGAAACGAATAAAGCTCTTGCGCATCAGGTGGGTTAAACGCAGCGGCATAGATGGACGCTGCCTCGGCATCCGCCTTGCCTTCGGTTTCAAGTGCATTTTTGGTGGCAGTCGAACTGATCGAAGCGACGTCGCTTTCCTTTTGACCGCTGATATTTGCCGCCTCCCCGCGGCCTTCAGAACGAAAGCGGGCAGCAATCTGATGCCGCTCACTCGACATCCGTTCGATAATTTTTTGCGCGACGGCGGGATTGTACTTGCTGCGCTTGAATCGCTCGTCGAGCAGTTCAATTCCAAAATCCGAAATCTTCTGGCGAGTGCGTTCGGTAATTTGTTTTTCGATTTCGCCGCGGCCAAATTCAACGTCAGGAATTGTTGTGGGAAGAACAGTGCCGCTTTTCTCCAACTCCTCGTCTCGCAGCGGTTTTCGCCCTTTAGTAACGCGGATGATTTCTACAAGGTCGTGCGCGGCGACGGCGGTCCGTGTTTCGCTTCCCAGAATATCATCCAGACGCGACAGCGCACTCCGTTCGTCGTTGAGCCGATTATAGTACAGGAACGGATCGCTGATTCGCCATCGGGCAAAACAATCGACAATGATGTAGAGCTTGTCTTTGGTCGGGCATTCCGTCGGCGGTCCGTCCCAGGCGAGGATACGTTTATCGAAACGGTGCACTTTATCGACCACGGGCAGTTTGATCTTCAATCCGGGGCTTGTGACCGTACGAACGATTTTGCCGAACCGCGTAATGATCACAGTTTCATATTGATGGACAACGAAAAGCAGCGTTCCCCACTTGAGTGCGGTCAGAATGAAAAGAATTCCCAGGATCGACATGAACCGGCTCTGCAAAAACCTGACAATGGCCGAAACAGCCGCCGGCCGTGGAGTGACGTCGATCACGTTCATTGGGATGCCTTGCTTTCATCAGCCGGTAACAGTGGCAACGTCTGGAGAATGTTCTTCAAACTGTCGTCGACGATGATTTTCCTTTGCAAGTTGGGGAGGATCGCTTGCATCGCTTCCAGGTAAAGACGACGGCGCGTTACTTCCGGCGCCTTTCGATATTCAGCCAATAACAATGAGAATTTTTGCGCTTCGCCTTTTGCCTCGTTAATCCGACGGAAGGCATACGCCTCGGCCTGTTTCTCGCGCTCTTTCGCCTGGCCGCGTGCGTTCGGCACGGCGTCGTTGTACACCGCCCAGGCTTGGTTAATGGCAGTCTGCTTTTCCTGTTGAGCCTGGTTCACCTCATTGAAGGCAGCCTGTACCGCCGGCGGAGGGCGCACGGTGGCGAGTTGCACTTGCTGAATCTGAATTCCCAAGTCGTACTGCGAGGAAAGATCAGCCAAACGTTTCAATGTCGACGATTCAATGTCGTGTCGTCCAATTGTGAGTACTTCGTCCACGGTGCGATCCCCGATCACTTCGCGCATCACACTTTCGGACAGATCTCGCAATGTTTTCTCCGGTTCGCGTGCACCGAACAGGTACGTTTTTGGATCAGTAATTCGGTACTGTACGACCCAAGGCACAAGCGCAGTGTTTAGATCACCTGTGATCATCGTCTCGGTTTCTTCAGGTTCCGTGTCGCCCTGGTAAGCGTTGGTGGAATTCGGCGTAGAAAAACCAAACTCCAATTTTAGCAGGCGCTGAGTCGGCACAATGTGGACTTCGTCGATATAGGGAATCGCATAAGAGAGTCCGGGATTAACGACGTTGTGGTAGGCGCCAAATCGAGTCTTCACGCCTACGGAGTTTGCCGGGATCGAGATGAAACCGAACAACAGAGTGACCAATGTGAAGATAAGCCCGAGACAGGCGATCAACCCCAGAATCAGCCGCGCAGGTTTCACTTCGGCGTGCGGCGATGCGACCATTTGAGCCATCTAGCTCAGTTTTGCCTCAAACGCGCAATCTGGCGCAAGCCTTTCCTTCAGGAACAAACGACTTCTTAGTTGTCATCATCTCAAATCAGTCGAGAAGTTCGGGGCGGCGTTGCTTGACTAGCTCCCTGTGCGCTCCAAGACTGGGACATGAAAACGAGAAACGTGATCTTGTCAGTGACGATCGTCCTTGGCACTTTGGGAGCGATGACAGCGGCGGAAACTCAACAGCAGCCGGAGATCGGCAAACCCGCGCCGGATTTTAGTCTGACTACTAGCGACGGTTCGCAAGTCAGCCTGAAAGATTATCGTGGCAAATGGGTCGTGCTCTATTTTTACCCGAAAGATTTTACTAGCGGCTGCACCATGGAGGCGCGGAATTTCCAGCGCGACCTGGCAAAATATGAGGAGTCGGGAGCTGTCATTCTTGGTGTCAGCGTGGACACGGCCCAATCGCACAAAGATTTTTGCACAAAAGAAGGACTCAATTTCAAATTGCTCGCCGATCCTGACGGCAAGATCTCGACCGAGTACGGTTCGGTGATGGATTACAAAGGAAGCAAATTGTCCGCGCGAAACACGTTCATCATTAATCCGAAAGGCGAAATCGCCAAGGTATACACCGGTGTGAAGCCAGCCGAACACAGCGAACAAGTGCTAAAAGATCTGGCGGAATTGAAGAAGACATAATCAATCAACGCTAACAATGGCAGCTAAAAGAAAAGCGATCGATTGCAGAGATTATCCGAATGAGAAAAATTGCTCGCTGAAAATCTCTGGAACGGAAGAAGAAGTGGTGAACGCTGCGGTCGAGCACGCTGTCTCCGCGCATGGGCACGAAGAGACGTCCAAATTGCGCCAGCAGATCAAATTGATGCTCAAGGACGATATCGATTAACTTCGCAGCTCTTTGCGGTTTACTAAGTGGCGGATAACCAACCGGCTGGGCGCCGGAGCAATACAGCGCGAACGTACAGTTGCATACTGGTTCCGACTTTGTTGGCAATCGGCACGGGATATTTCGCTGTAATGTTTCTCAGTCATTTGCCAGACCATCTGATCTTGTTTCCAACAAGAACCCCGATCGACGCAGGTGGCGCGATTCGGAAAATGATCCCATTCGAAAACGGACAATGTGAAGTATGGATCGCGCAATCGCAGCTGGCGCGATCCAAAAGCAAGCCGGACGTGTACGTACTGCGATTTTATGGTAACGCAGATCGCGCTGATCGTTGGCCCGTTGAAGAGGCTGAGATGTGGAATCACCGTGCAGTCGAAATCTGGGGAGCAAACTACCCGGGATTTGGCGGCAGCACTGGGCCTGCGCGCCTTTCCAAAATCGGACCTGCAGCGCTTGCGGTGTTCGATGAATTGAAACGCCATGCAGGCGACACACCCATCGTACCTTTCGGCACCAGCATCGGTGTAACTGCCGCGCTGCGAATAGCGGCGTCACGACCTGCTGACATTGCCGGTTTGATTCTGCAGAATCCGCCACCATTGCGCGAAATGATTTTGCGCCGGTTCGGCTGGTGGAACCTATGGCTGCTGGCGGGTCCTGTTGCATTACAGATTCCGAAGGATCTCGACAGCATTGCAAACGCGAAAACGATTCATGCGCCTGCCATTTTCTTGCTAGCACAAAAAGATGAAGTAGTCGCACCGCGTTATCACCGGCTCGTGGTCGATGCTTACGCCGGCGAGAAACGTGTGATCTCATTGCATGGTGCTTACCACAACGATCCGATCCAGGGCACTGCGCTGGCCGATTTGAACGACGCGCTGGGCTGGTTGTTAGGCAGGACTAGTTCGCCGCGAAGGCAGCAATAACGTGGATAAGCGCAAGTCTCGCGTATTTTTGAGGAGCACATGCGTAGCCTGTCATTGCCGGCAGCCTGCTTCCTCATTTGCTGCTCGATTTCACGAGTGAGCCTGAATTAATCTCCGCGCCGATGCAAAGCGCACAGAATCTC
>QHOR01000138.1:0-439 GCA_003219395.1 Verrucomicrobiota bacterium
CACAAACCCATTTATCTCGCGGCGCATATCTCCACGCCAGCCCTCGATCCAGGTGCGGCTTGGATGACCTCGCAGCTCATGGAACAGGTCTTGACTCGCGGGACCGCCTCCAGCGCCCGCTCCTCCCTGGGGTTCAGATTGCCGGCAGCCGGCAAGACCGGTACGACCAACGATTACAAAGATGCGTGGTTTCTCGGTTATACCAGCACAGTTACCTGCGGTGTATGGGTCGGTTTCGATCAGCCAACCACAATTATGTCGCACGGCTACGGAGCCGCGCTGGCGCTGCCAGTCTGGACACAGGTGATGAGCAAAGCGGCGCAGCATTATCCAGCGGAACCTCTGCAACCGAAGATGCCGATTCAACACGCGACAGTCTGTTCAATGTCGAGTCAGCTTGCCACTACGGGATGCATGTCGGCCGGGACAGCCTACGACA
>QHOR01000138.1:537-1797 GCA_003219395.1 Verrucomicrobiota bacterium
TAACTCATTCCGCAAATTTTTCGGCGGACGATAAACGCAGACCATTCCAATATTGGGCAGGCGGCGATGGATCTCACAATTCGAAGGGAGCATCCGCAACAGCGGCCGCTCAATCAGTTGATGCGAGATCCTTCACATCCTTGAGAATAACTGTCTTGATTGAGCTTTTCCCAATCTTTGCACGTGTCGATGTCGATTGCTCCTTTTGGAAACCCGAATTGGGCAACACGGTTGGGGTTTTGCAGGATAATTGATTTTGCCCCAGCTTCGTCACCAAGCGAACGTAATCGCTGAAAAAGCGAACGATCAAAGAGAGCAGGAACACCAACGGTATCTGCGTAGCTCGAGGCAACGATGGCTTTTTTTGTTGTTTCGTGCATCGCGACTAAATCCTGTATGACACGAGCGTTCACTGCCGGCTGATCGCAGACCAGCAGAACAAGCGCCTCAACATTCGGCGCGTGATCAGTCAAAGCCTCTACGCCGCTGCGAATCGAACTGCCGATTCCGCGCTGCCAGTTTGCGTTTCTGACTTCAATCACATCGGCCTCGGCTAACTCGGGCTGAATTTTTTCGGCGCGACTCCCGATTACCACCACGACCGGGGAACAGCCAGCTTGGCACGCTGCGCTAATGATGTTGCGAACGAGTGTTTTACCTCGAAATGGGAGCAGTTGCTTTGGCTGCCCGAATCGGGACGATTCGCCGGCAGCCAGGATAACCGCGCCTGTCATCGTTCACTCCAAATCGACACTCGTGCGTCTGTTCGTCGATACCTCGAGCCGTTCACATGCGGCAAAGTGGCGGGCGCGTATGAGCCCTCCGCATGGTTTGATTGGCACCGCTTTTTCACCACTCCAGGCAAATGTGTAACGTCCCTCGCTGTGCAGCAGAATACTCCGCCCGCTGACGCGATTTCGCAATGGAAACGGTCGGCGCGAACTCCGTCTGAATCGATTTGTCGGCAAAATTCGCGGCGAAGTTTTGAACACGGCCGTCTGTGTTCGTGTCTGGAATCGAAGCGGAGCCATGATCTGTCGTGAGCAAGATCGATTTCACGGTTAATGGGGCCAGACACGTTGTCGAAGCTGACGACGATACTCCATTGCTTTGGCTCATCCGTGACAATCTCGGATTGACCGGCACGAAGTTTGGCTGCGGAGTGGGCGTTTGCGGCGCATGCACTGTGCTCGAAAATGGAAAAACAGTGCGAGCCTGTCAGCTTCCCGCGTCGGCAGCATCGTCCAGGAGTTTTGTCAC
>QHOR01000138.1:1815-6589 GCA_003219395.1 Verrucomicrobiota bacterium
TATCGCCGGACGCGAGTCATCCATGTCAGCGCGCGTGGCTTGAGGAGGAGGTCGCCCAATGCGGATATTGTCAGGCTGGAATGATCATGACTGCATGCGGGTTGTTGCATCAACATCCCGATCCGAGCGATGAACTGATCGAAAACGTGATGTCCGACTCAGTTTGTCGCTGCGGCACATATTCCCGGATCCGCAAAGCGATACGGCGTGCGGCGAATGAAATGCGGACGAAAAAACCATGATTACTTCGCGTCGCGCATTTTTGAAAACAACTGCTCTTAGCAGCGCATCGCTTGTCATCGGTTTTGATGGGGGACGTTTGCTTCAGGCGACGTTTGCGAATTCCGTGGGCTCATTTAAACCGAACGGATGGGTCTGCATTAATTCCGATGGCAACGTCATTCTGACAATTGGCAAATGCGAGATGGGCCAGGGCGTCCGCACATCATTGGCCATGATCTTGGCGGAAGAACTCGAAGCAGATTGGACGCGAATCAAATTAGTACAGGCAAAACCGTCGGCTGACTCCGATCTCGGAACTGGCGGAAGCGACAGCATGGCGAGCAGCTGGAAACCGTTGCGGCAGGCAGGAGCTGCCGCGCGCGAAATGCTAATCACCGCCGCGGCCACACGGTGGAAAGTCGATCGCGGCAGCTGCAAAGCAGTGGACGGTGCGATTGAGCATAGCGGAAGTGGACGGCGCCTCGAGTACGGTTCCTTGGTGGCGGAGGCAGCCAAAGTGCCATTGCCGGAGAATCCGCCGCTGAAGAACGCGAGCGATTTCAAAATTATCGGTCGCCGCACCGCGCGAATCGACGGACCCGACATTGTCTCTGGCAAAGCGCGCTATGGAATTGACATCAAGGTTCCGGGAATGTTGTTCGCGTCGCTCGAGCGGCCGCCGTTTTCAGGTGCGAAAGTGCAGAATCTTCAGGAAGACACGGCCCGCGCCGTTAGCGGCGTGAGGTCGCTGATCAAATTGCCGCGTGGAATCGCTGTCCTTGCGAATTCTACCTGGGCGGCCATCAAAGGCCGGGCAGCGCTTGCTGTAGAATGGAGTGAGCCGCCAAAAGATGCTTTTGATTCGGACGCTCATTGGAAAAAGCTCGAAACCGCGTCGCGCCAAACGGGATTTGTTACCCGCAAGGAAGAACCTCCACCTGAAACAAACGCGATTACGAAAACAATCGACGCGACCTATTATTACCCGTTCTATGCCCACGCGCCGGTTGAAACGATGAACTGTGTGGCGGACGTTCGCGAGACTCGCTGCACGATTTGGGCGCCCACACAGGCGCCGGAAAGATTGCAAAAGCAAGTTGCTCAACTGCTGGGGATCGCGCCGGGCGATGTTGATGTGAACATCACGTTGATTGGTGGTGGATTTGGCCGACGCCTCGGAGTCGATTATGCAGTTGAAGCCGCGGACATTTCGCGAGCCGCCAAAGCTCCCATCCAACTTCTCTGGTCGCGCGCCGATGACATGAAGCAGGGACATTTTCAGGCGGCATCCGTCCACTATCTTTCGGCCGGATTTGACGCGCAAGGAGCACCTCTGGCGTGGAAACACACGAAAGCTGGATCATTTCACAATATTTCGCCGCTCGATCCAAAAGAAATGCGCGACGCCGCGTGGTATCAGGACTGGTCGTGGGGATGCTATGACGTTCCGTATGCGTTTCCAGCGATCCAAACGGCCTATGTTGCGATCGATCTTCCGGTAAGACATGGACCGTGGCGGTCAGTCTTCGCTCCATCAAGTGTGTTTGCCCGCGAATGTTTCATCGATGAAGTAGCACAAGTGCGTGGCACAGACCCGCTCGCGTTTCGTTTGGAAATGTTGAAAGGCGCCGACGTGATTAAGGCCGGCTCCACCACAGTGGATCGCCGGCGGTTGCGTCGGGTCCTTGAAACTGTTCGGGACAAATCTGGCTGGAACGGGACTTCAATCAGCGAGGGCCGTGGTCGCGGGGTTGCGTGCAACGCGTACGCCGGACGCACATACATCGCCTATGTCGTCGATCTCTCCGTCGATCAAGAAAATAACGTCCAGGTCGAGCGGGTCGTCGCTGCCGTTGATTGCGGCCTGGTTGTTAACCCAGTCGGTGTTGAGCAACAAATGGAAGGCGGAATTATCTGGGGTCTTTCGTCCGCTCTAAAAGGTGAAATCACGTTCGAAGGCGGCAAGGCACAACAAAGCAGTTTCGCTGATTTTGCTGTTGCGCGGATGCGTGATACTCCGGCGATTGAAGTACACATCATTGATTCGGACGCGCCGCAACCCTTTGGAATGGGCGAGCCACCTGTGCCGCCGATTGTTCCCGCGATCGCGAACGCCATTTTTTCAGCAACTGGAACACGGATTAGACGACTGCCGTTTCGGCCAGAGTAACGCCAACACGGCGCCTGACGGGAGCTTTTCGATTTCGATCAGTTTATCCGGCGTGAAGCTGCGGTATCACCTTTTGCCGCGGCGACGTAATTTTTCGACTTCGGCCGGAGTGACGGCGTAGTGTTTGCGTGGATGGATATCTTGCGGTCCCGCAACGACTCGCCAGAAGTGGCGGTAAATACACGCTGAATCTCCGACACGATGGCGAGCGCAATTTCTTCTGGTGTTTCGGCGCCAAGATCAAGCCCGGCAGGCGCGAAGAACCCGGCATTGATCGTCAAGCCCACATCGAGTAGATCGCTTAGCAATTGATTGCGTCGTTTTCGAGGTCCGATTAAACCGACGTAACGCAAGTCGAGTGGCAACAATTTTTGTAAGACTGCAAAATCTCGGCCGTAGTTGTGCGACTTTACGATCGCTGCGGTCCATTCGTCCGGTTCGGTTGGCAACTGATTCGCATCGATCACCTCGAATGTTTCCCAGCCTAACGAGCTGGCGAATAAGTCAAGCGGCGTGGAATCGCGCCCACCACCGAAGATTAGCAGACGAACCGGCGGATGAATGTGCTGGACTAATTCATGCTCCTGCTCGCCGGCCACGCCGCAGGTTGCCGCGGCGACCGAAGGCAGTGGCCCATAATCGAATCCCTGAATCCGGCTGCCCCTTTTGTCGCCAGCGAATCTTGTAATCGCAACGCAACCACGCCGGGCATCCAGGTTCTCTGCAAGATTGACAAAGAAAGTTTCAGCGACGCATTCAATGAAGATGTCGATCTTACCAGCACACCCGAAGCGTTTGCGTGTATCGAAACTCACCAGCGCAGGCTCGCCACTTAGTAAAACCTGCCGTGCTCGCGATGCTACTTCTTCTTCCAAACAGCCGGCGCTTAGTGAGCCTACGCTGTTACCGTCTGTGCAAATCAGCATTCGCGCGCCCGGCCGGCGATAGCTCGATCCTTTTATACATACCAAAGTAGCAAGCGCGAGCGCCGAGCCGGACTGGCATTTTTCGCCACGCCGTTTCTTCCATTCGCGCAAGATGTCGTAGATGTCTTTCATCTTTTATATCAGTTTTTCCATCGTGATTGGCAGATCGCGGACGCGTTTGCCGGTTGCGTGATAGACCGCATTTGCCACTGCTGCTGCAGCACCGGTGATTCCGATTTCGCCCATGCCCCGTGCGCCCATGGGGTTAAAAGCGTAATCCGGTTCGCCCACAAAATATACCGTGATCGGATGAATATCGGCATGCACAGGCACGTGGTAATCGGCAAGGTTACGAGTCGCCGGCAGCCCGGTAGCGGGGTCGTAAACCGTCTCTTCTTCGAGCGCCATTCCTATGCCCATGACAATCCCGCCAAGGATCTGGCTGCGGCCGGTTTTCAAATTTACGACGCGCCCGCAATTCATCAGGCTCACCCAGCGAGTCACGCGCACCAGCGGCAGGTCCGGATCGATTTTCACCTCACAGAATTGCGCGCCGAAACTTTGGAAGTCGAGCTTATTATTTTCTTCAAACTTAAATACGCCATGGCCTTCGATCAAATCCATTCCTTTGGCCTTCAATGCTTCTGCAAATGTCTCCGGGTTGTTCGCATCCGCGCCGAGATCGGCAAGTTTCTGCTTCAAATCGACCGCTGCCAGCGCGATGGCAGAGCCAACAGTCGCGGTTGTCTGTGATCCGCCTGCGACAGGGCCCAGCGGCAAATCGGAATCGCCCAGCTCGAATTTTACTTTCTCGACTGGAATACCGATGGCATCGGCGCTGATTTGGGTAAGCGACGTCCATTGCCCGGTGCCCAGATCGTGCGCCGCGCATTTTGCGACGGCCGTGCCATCCGCGTTGAATTGAATTTTCACTTCGGCGCGTCCGGCATGCGCAGGGTAGGTTGCCGTCGCTACGCCCCAGCCAACGAGTAAATGTCCATCTTTCATTGATCGCGGCTCGTGCATTCGTTTGGACCAGCCAAATTCCTGCGCGCCCAGTTCATAGCATTCGCGCAAATGTTTCGTTGACCATGGAACTCCTTTGATGGGGTGATTTGGCGAATCGTTGACCAATCGCAGTTTAAGCGGATCCATCTTCAGCGCGTACGCCAGTTCATCCATCGCGCACTCGAGCGCATACGTGCCGGGACATTCACCAGGCGCCCGCATGAACGAAGGCTGTGAAACATTCACTGTGTGGACGATGTGACTGAATTCGATCGACGGGGCGTCATAGAGTACATTGGTCGATCCGATTCCGCACGCTTCCACCCAATGTCCGACCGGTGAGGTGAGCGTCTCGCTACGATGTCGGATAGCTTGCAATTTACCGTTCTTGTTCGCAGCCAGTGCAATTGTCTGAAACGTCGGTGTGCGATGGCCCGTTCCGCTAAAC
>QHOR01000139.1 GCA_003219395.1 Verrucomicrobiota bacterium
GAAATCGAACGGGAAAGTTCTCGGAAACAGCTTCGGAAAGGAAGCGACCGTCGAGCAGTTGCCGATCTCCAAGGGAATTGCTGGTGTATCGATGCAACTTGAACCCGGCGCGATGCGCGAACTTCACTGGCACGCCACTGCTGCGGAATGGGCGTTCGTTCTCAAAGGCCGCGTTCGTACAACGGTCATTAATCCAGCTGGTCAAACTGAAACGAACGATTTTGAGGCAGGCGACATCTGGTACTTTCCACGTGGACACGCTCACATGCTCGAGTGTCTGGGTAGCGATCCGACTCATTTCATTCTGATTTTTGATAACGGCTATTTCTCCGAGTTCGGCACGTTTAGTATCAGCGATTGGATCGGGCATGCGCCCAAGCCGCTACTGGCAAAAAATTTCGGCCTGCCTGAATCATCGTTTGATGGGTTTCCAAAAGAAGAAGTTTACTTCGCGCGCGGGAGCGTTCCGCCCGGGCAAATTCCGGAAAATCTGCAGGGCCCTAGCGTTTCGCCACCGGAGACGCACAAATTTCGAATGCTGGCAGGTGCACCGCACGCGGTTTTCGAAGGCGGCCGCGAATGGCGGATCGATTCCAGGCGATTTCCAGTTTCGACAACAATCACTGGCGTAGTCCTTGATCTCAAACCAGGTGCCTTGCGCGAACTCCACTGGCATCCAAACGCCGATGAATGGCAATATATAATCGAAGGCGATCTCCCGTGACGATGTTTGGCTCGAACGGTCGATTTCGGACGGAACAACTGCACGCCGGCGATGTCGCTTACATCCCACAGGGATATGGACATTCGATTGAAAACGTCGGGAGCAAGCAGAGTCGGTTGCTGATCGGTTTTAACACCGGGATGTATGAGGCCATTGATCTTTCTGCATGGATCGCCGGTAATCCGGTTGATGTTCTGGTAACTAATTTTGGTAAGCCAGTATCCTTGTTCGAGAAGTTTCCGCGCAAGGACATTTTTATATCGCCGAATCAGTAGCATCTCATCCCCCGGGCATTTGGCCGTTGCTTGTGCTCGGTATGCCCTTTCAAAAATTTGCGACGGTTGTATACCACCGCTACAGGAAAGACTGCCAATTGAACTTTGAGCCATGCAAAAGTTGATCGAGTGCGTGCCGAATTTTTCGGAAGGCCGTGATCAAAAGGTGATACAGCAGATCACCGATACGATTGAATCGGTTGACGGCGTTTCGCTGTTAGATGTCGATCCCGGCGCGAGTACGAATCGCACGGTCGTGACGTTCGTCGGCAGTCCTGACGCTGCGGTGGAGGCGGCATTCCGCGCTATTACAAAAGCGGCGGAGTTAATCGACATGCGCAAACACCAGGGGGCGCATCCGCGCATGGGCGCGACCGATGTTTGTCCGTTCATTCCCGTGAGCAACGTGAGCTGGGACGAAGCAATCGCGTGTGCAAATCGCCTGGGACAACGTGTCGGCGATGAGTTAAAAATACCTGTCTATTTCTATGAAAAAGCGGCGAAAAATAAATCGCGCTCAAACTTGTCCGTAATTCGCGCGGGCGAATACGAAGGGTTCTTTGAAAAAATCAGACAGCCCGAATGGAAACCAGATTTTGGCCCCGACGTATTTAACGAAAAATCAGGGGCAACTGTAGTCGGTGTTCGAGATTTTCTGGTCGCCTATAACGCGAATCTGAACACGAAATCAGTGCGGCGCGCGAACTCGGTTGCGTTTGACGTGCGAGAGCAAGGCAGGGCGCAGACCGAAGACGGAACGCCCTGGGGAAAACCGTTGCTGGATCCCAATGGAGAGGCGATCCGAATTCCCGGAATGCTGAAGCACGTCAAGGCGATTGGTTGGTTTGTGAAGGAATACGGCATTGCGCAGGTGTCGATGAACCTGACCAACATCCAAGAAACACCGTTACACGCGGCGTTCGATGCGTGTTGCGAGTCGGCAGCCAGGCGTGGTTTACGCGTGACCGGCTCTGAAATTGTTGGAATGGTGCCGAAGAAGTCTCTTGTTGAGGCAGGGCATTATTACTTGCGCAAACAAAAATGGTCGGAGGGCGTGTCCGACGAAGAATTGATCGATATCGCCATCCGTTCAATGGGCTTGAGCGAGCTGAAACCTTTCGATCCAAAGGAAAAAGTGATTGAATTTAAAATCGAATCTGCCGAGCCAAAGACCTCCTTGGCCAAGATGAATCTGCGCGAATTTTGTAATGAAACACTCAGCGATTCGCCTGCGCCCGGTGGCGGTTCTGTTGCCGCATTCATGGGCGCGCTGGGCGCCTCGTTAGGAGGAATGGTGGCGAACCTATCTGCTGGAAAGCGCGGCTGGGACGATAAGCTGGAATATTTCAGCAATTGGGCGGTAAAAGCGCAGCAGCTCAAGGATGAATTGCTGTCGCTGGTGGATGAGGATACTGCGGCATTCAACAAGGTGATGAATGCATTCGCCTTGGCCAGGGAGTCGGCTGAAGAGAAAGCTGCGCGCGCGGCTGCGATCGCAAAGGCGACCAAATATGCAGCGGAGGTCCCCTTGAAGGTGATGGAGACCGCGTTGAAATCTTATGAGTTGCTCTCCCAGATGGCCGAGACAGGAAACCCAGCCTCGGTTTCCGATGTCGGTGTCGGCGCATTAGCTACTCGTGCGTGCATCGAAGGCGCGGCGTTGAACGTGAGAATTAATCTGTCGCAGCTGAAGGACGAAAAGTTCAAGAGGGCGCTCGCGGATAAAGTAGGAACAATTACTTCGAACTCGGAGACGCAATTCACGAAGATCAACCAACTTGTGGACAGTAAAGTTGGGTAGGGCGTGATCTCTGGGTGCGCCGTCACTCCGCGGAACATTTGCCGCGGTGCCAGACCGCCGCTACAGGAAAAGCGAGTTATGCGCTCGTCAGCCGTCCTTCATGCGTCGCAACTCGTCACCTTAGCCGGCGCAAATCGGCCGCGCGTCGGAAGCGAACTGTCCGACTTGGCAATCGTTCGCGATGGTGGAATGCTGATTCGCGACGGTAGGATCGACGTTGTTGGGCCGAGCAGGGACATCGAGAAGCAGGCTGGCAGCGCGGAAATCATCGATGCCCGCGGAAAAGTAGTTCTTCCCGGTTTTGTGGATGCGCACACGCACCTGGTCTTTGCCGGAAATCGATTGGACGATTTCGAGCGCCGCGCGCGCGGCCACACTTATGAGCAAATCGCGAAGGCCGGCGGCGGAATTTGGTCGACCGTTGAAAAGACGCGAGCAGCGACTGAAGCTGACCTCCTTAAACAGGCAAAAAATCATGCAGACTGGTTTCTGCACTGCGGAACAACAACTGTGGAATCAAAGTCAGGATACGGCCTCACAGTCGACGCCGAACTGAAAATTTTGCGGGCGATGCGCCAGCTCAATGCGCCGTCGGGGGCCGTCGATGGCATACGTGATTCACGTATAGCCTCGGCGGCGTCTGTCATATCTAACGGACCGGACCCGGAGGTGCCGTTGGAAATTGTGCCGACGTTTCTCGGCGCGCACGCCGTGCCGCGCGGAATGCGTGTCGATGAATATGTCGACCTTGTGATTAACGAAATGCTGCCGCACGTAGCGAAAGAAAAACTGGCGGAATTTTGTGATGTCTTTTGCGAGCGCGGTTATTTCGACGTTGTTCAATCGAGAAAGATTCTCGCTGCGGCGAAAAAGCTTGGACTAAAATTGCGGATTCATGCAGATCAGCTCACTAACTCGGGTGGGGCAAAACTGGCCGCCGAATTGAAGGCGACAACGGCAGATCATCTGGAAAAAACCGACGCAGACGGGATCGTGGCATTGAAGTCTGGAGGCGTGCAGCCAGTATTGTTACCCGGCTCAGTCTACGCGCTTGGATCGACGCATTATCCGGAGGCGCGAAAAATGATCGAGGCGGGTCTCGCGCTCGTCATTGCGACCGATTTCAATCCCGGTTCCTCGCCGACCGCGAGCATGCCAATCATTTTATCGCTTGCGTGCACACAGATGAAGATGTCGCCGGCAGAGGCTATCTCGGCGTCAACGATCAATCCGGCATATTCGTTAGGCCGAGGCGATCAGATCGGCTCGCTTGAATCCGGTAAGGTGGCGAACTTCTCAATCTTCGATTGCGAGGACTACCGGGAGCTAGCGTATTGGTTCGGAACTCCGCAGATGCACTCGGTTTACGTCAAAGGGAGAAGAGCACGCTAAACACAACTGAGAATTTAGAAGAATGGAAGAAGAATTGCTGAAGCTCGAAGAGCAATTTGCGGAGGCAATCGTCGAAAACGATCCCGACGCAATCGAGCAATTTGTTGCCGATGAGTGGATCATCATCAATGCCGATGGAGGGATCATTGACAAGAAGCGCTTTCTTGAAGTGATCAGAGCTGGCACCCTGACTCACGAGATGATGCAATCCGATGATATTCGCCTTCGCGTGTATGGCGAGAGCGCCTATGTGAGCGCGATCACTCGAACCAAAGGGAAATTTATGGGCCAAAAATTCAGTACACATGAACGGGCCACGGATTTTTTCGTGAGGCTTAATGGACGGTGGCGATGCGTCCTGACGCAGCTCACCCGACTGACCGAACAGTGAAGAAAGCCCACTAAATGCGCGAAAGAAACGAAAGCATGTCTGGCGCGGTCGATGTGTGTTGGTACGCACACCAGCTGGTAATTTCGTGTCATTTCGGTTGTTTCGTAGGCAATCTACGGACGTACCCTGCTATCTCGTTCAGCATTTTCGGCAGGAAGCTTTGCGGCGCCTGCCGAGCGCCGTTACAGTGAGCTGATGAAGGTCGAAGTGGAAAAGCAGCCAGGATCAGTCTCCACACTGCAGATTGAACTCCCCCCGGAGGAAGTATCCAAGGAATGGGATACGATCGCCAACAGCTTCGCGCGTTTTGCCAAAATTCCGGGTTACCGGCCAGGTAAGGCGCCGCGCGCGGTGATTGAGAGAAGATTTCGCAAGGAAATTCAGGACGAATTGACCAAGAAGCTCGTTTCCAAGAGTTATCATGAAGCGATCGAACAAGAACAGTTGCGCGTTGCTTCGCTGGCCAATATCGAAGACGTCCAGCTTGGCGAGGACAAGTCGATGCGATTCCGCGCAACCGTTATTACCGCGCCGGAGTTTGAATTGCCCGAATACAAGAACATCCCCGTCCA
>QHOR01000001.1:0-4980 GCA_003219395.1 Verrucomicrobiota bacterium
ATGCACAAGCGGGATTGACCACCCGTGAATCAACGAAGGGGATGCGCCTCGCGTCACTTGGGCTGGCCGCCCCGCGCGTCCGGTCATACAGCGATCTCCGAATATTCGCACCTCGACATTCTGAAATCGAAATGTCTTGAATCGCCTCCGGGTTTTGAGTTAGAACCCATTCGGTTCACCATCTCCTGCAAATGAAAAACAAAGCCGATAGTCAATCAGCCTTTCTTAATCGCCCTCTAGTAATCACCCTATTTGCCTTCCTGGCTGCGGTCCTTTTATTTACGTTAGGCAACGCATTCGCCCAAAAAAGGCAGACGAAACCGAATGGTAGCATTGCGCAAAAGCAGAATATCAAACCCCATGTAGAACGGCCTGATCAAGGGTTTTGGGCGCAAACTAACGGCCCGCAGGGCGGGGACGGCATTGCGTTAGCCACGAATTCGAGTGGCCATGTCTTTGTTGGCACTCAAGGAGGCGGCGTGTTCCGCTCCACCGATGACGGAGAAATGTGGACCGGGGTGAACAATGGACTGACAGCAACCAATGTGCGTGCGCTCGCAATTAGCGCGGAAGGTCACATCTTTGCGGGAACGTTTGGTGGTGCGTTTCGATCGACAGACAACGGAGACAGTTGGACTGCGGTCAATAATGGATTGGAATTTCCGTTAATCGATTCTCTGGCGATCAATTCCAGTGGCGACATTTTCGCCGGCACGGTTGAAGGCGGCGGTGTTTACCGATCGACTGATGACGGAGATAGCTGGACGCTTGTCGATAATGGTCTAACCAACACGTATGTCGCCGCGCTGGCAATCAATTCCAGCGGTGACGTTTTTGCGGCAACCTTTGGCGGCGGCGCATTTCGTTCCACCGACAACGGAGACAGTTGGACGGCACTCAACACTGGAGTACCGAATGCTACGTTTCTTTCGCTGACCATCAGCGCGAGTGGACATATTTTCGCCGGCGGCGATCCTCTTGGTGGTCCTGTCGGCGTACTTCGTTCGACTGACAACGGTGATAGCTGGGAGCCGGTCAATAATGGCTTAAACACTGGGAATGGCGTCAACGCGCTCTTAGCTACTTCCAACGGCTCGCTTTTTGCCGGCACTTATGGGGACGGTGTGTTCCGTTCGACGGACAACGGAGATAACTGGATCCAGATTGACAATGGGTTAACGACTCTTTTTGTGCTTTCGCTGGCGACGAATGCGAGTGGGGAGATCTTTGCAGGAACGTATTTTGGCGGCGGCATTTTTCGGTCAATGGATGGCGGTGACACCTGGACTGAGCAAAACGACGGCATAATAGCGACTGACGTCCGAGCACTCGCGATTTTTTTTCCAGTGTCTTCCCGTTTCGCCGCCTCAGCATCTCCATCAGGTGCGAGGGATATCATTCTTGCTGGCACGTATGGGATTGGCATGTTTCGGTCGCGTGACAGCGGTCAAAGTTGGGAGAAAATTAACAACGGCCTGCCGGCGCTTTACATTAGGTCACTGGCGGCCAAGTCTAGCGGTGGTCAGCTCTTCGCAGGAGCTGATTTTATCGGTGGTGCCGGCGGAGTTTACCGTTCGACGGACTTCGGAGACAGCTGGGTCGAGGTCAATCAAGGCGTAATCACGACTGACGTTCGTGCATTAGCCGTCAATGCCAGCGGTCACATTTTCGCCGGCACAGTTGAAGGCGGCGGTGTTTACCGCTCGACAGATGATGGCGAGAGTTGGACTCCTGTGAACAATGGTTTGAACTGCGGAAGCATCTTGTCTCTGGCTATCAGTGATGATGGGCACATTTTTGCCGGAACGTTCGGTTGCGGGGACGGTGTGTATCGCTCGGCGGACAACGGAGATAGCTGGACCCTTGCTAACACAGGTTTAACATCAACTGACGTTGCAGCCCTGGCGATCAGTCCCGTCAATGGTGACATCTTTGCCGGGACTCAATCTCAGATGGGTGAGGGCGGCGGGATGTTTCGATCCACTGACAACGGCGAAACCTGGACGGAACAAAATACTGGTTTTTCAGCAGTCGATGTGAACACCGTAGCAATCAATCCCATTGGTCACATCTTTGCAGGTGCCGCGGGCGGTGTTTTCCGTTCGAAAAATGATGGAGACCGTTGGACCAACGCTAGTAGCGGATTACTTCCTCCTGCTGGAAATGTTTGGGCACTGGCATTCGACTCCGGCGGATTTGCCTTTGCTGGCACTGCAGGTGGCGGAGTATTCCGCAGCGTGCAGCCGACAGTAAGATCCATTCCTGCGAGGCCTTATCCCACGCCGCATCCTCGGCCGACGCCCTGATAACTTCGGTGATATCCAAGTTGTTATAGTCCCCTCGGTGTGGTCGAGGCACCGTCAACACGCCCAGGCAGGGCCGTGGCTAGAGTAAAGTGGATGGGCCTTGTCTGAAGACGTATTAATCGCCAAAGGGTATGCTTCTCGGGGGCGGGCCATCGTAGCCGTGATTCACTGGATCAATCCGTCGCATCGGTTTCTCGCGAGTTTGTTCTTCGATCACGTGTGCTATGAGTCCCGGCGTGCGGGCAATCATGAAAATGCCATTGAACACTGCCGGGTTCATTCCCAGATCGGCAAGAATCGCGCCGATAGCTCCGTCCACGTTGATGGGCAGCGCTTTCTTCGCTGCGACGAACGCTTTTTCAACCGCGCGCGCTGCTTGCGTGTGTACGCCATCAACTCCTGCTTCGCGCGCCAGCTCGAAAAGCCGGGCCGTGCGCGGATCTTTCGTGTGATAACGATGACCAAACCCCGGCATGCGCTCACCGCTTTCTGTCATCGCTGCTAGCGTCCGCACAGCGGCTTCATCCAGTGAAATGGAATCGCGAGTTGCGCGATCGGCGATCCCCTTCAGGTGTCGAGCGCAGTCTTCGATTGCGCCTCCATGATGACGGTTGATCGACATAATCCCAGCAGCGACTGCCGCGCTTAACGTTGCTCCCGTTGACGCGACGGTTCGCGCAGCCAACGCGCTCGGAGGCGTCGCGCCGTGATCGATCGATGCGACCAGAATCGCGTCCATCAAACGTGCAACGGAAGGCGAGGGCAGATCGCCAGTTAAAATCAGATAAACCGCCGCACCAAAAGAGACGCGTCCCATGAGGTCGGCAATATCGTATCCGCGCACCCCGACTCTGTTAGGCTCGACGCGTGTGATAGCGGTGGTCCACGTCGCTTTCCTGTCGGTTTCACTCATGAGACTTTGTCCTTTCATTTGCCTGAGAAGGTTGACGACCGCATTCGGCAACTCCCCAAACGAATCCACAACACTCGCACCCGCTTCGCGCAACGCTTTCACTTTCCCGGCGTGCGTGCCGCGGCCGCCTTCGATAATCGCGCCGGCGTGGCTGAATCGGGTGCCTTCGCGCGCAGCTTTGCCGCCGATGTATGCGATCACTGGCTTGATGACCTTGCGATCGACAATCAGCTGCGCCAATTCTTCTTCCTGTAACGAACCGATTTCACCGAAAATCACGATCGCTTCGGTGAAAGGGTCCGCCTCAAACATCAACGCCGCATCGGGAATTCGAACGCCAAGCACCGCGTCGCCACCGATGTGCACGATGGTCGACAAGCGCACACCGGCTTGTCCCAAGTAATAGCCAGTGCTTGAGGCCATGCCGCCGGAGCGGCTAATCACCCCAACTCCTCTCGGAATACCGGGCTTGAACCATTGTCGCGCACTTTCAGCGCGACCTCCAATCATGCCTACCACCGCCCTGCCAGGACTCAATGCTCCCAGCGTGTTCGGTCCAAGAAACATTGCGCCATTGGCTGTCGCAGCTGCAGCAACTTCCATGGCGTCCCAGACCGGGACACGATCAGGTACCAACACCGTGAGTTTGATTCCTGCGTCAATTGCGGAAATCGCCGCTTGTTTCACGCCTGCGGCCGGCACGAACAGCACCGAGATGTCGACGTTACCTAGCGAATCTACGGCTTCCTGTGGTGTGTTAAACACAGGAACGCCGAGGACATTTTGTCCGCCTTTACCTGGTGTAACGCCGCCGACCACATTCGTTCCATACTCGCGCATGAGACGCGTGCGCGCCCGACCTTCGCGTCCGGTGATGCCCTGGACCAAAACCCGCTTTGTCTCATCGATTAAAATTGCCATTTAACCAGCTTTCCTGATCAGTTCATTCAATCCGGGGATATCAAGCTCCAAGTAAAACCCTTCGATCCCGGCAAGCCGGCACTCGACATCACACGCAAGCAATTCGGAATCTTTGGTGGCGAATTCGTCGTCAGGTAACGATGGCGCGGGCGCACCTTGGCGATCAACCAGCAATCCGCCCGAATGCATTTCGACGGCACCGCGGATTTGTGCCCACCGGCGAGTGTCGATCCAGACACAGCCATTTTTTACTGAAAGCATGGTGGCCGATGGATCCTGCACAAATTTTGGCACACGCGGTGGGCGTGGTCTCCATTTCGCACTCTGCGCTCCGGCGACAAGCTCCGCAAATCGCGCAGCGATGGTAGCCGGGGCATCGCTCTTGCGGTAACCCTCAACCGGCGCGTGCAATTGCTTTGACATTCGATGCAAGATGTCCACGGCGCGATCCTCGGTGTTTCCGCCCAAACGAATCACTGCAGGAATATCCAGATCGAGTTCCCAAAAAGCTTTAGCTAATCCGTACGCAGACCAAAACTGCTCCTGACTCGCCACGCCCGAGCCGGAACCGAAATATCCGACGAGCCCGGGCTGCGCCAAAATGATTCGCGCCGCACGATAGACTTTGGATGCGGACGGATTACCACTGGTATCGGTGAAATTGGCGATGGTGAATCCTGTGTTCACGATAGCATCCATGGACATCATCGAGCCGCCACCGCCAGCGCCGTGAAATCCAACCAGGCCCTTGGAATCCTCCGGAGCAGCTGTCGCCAACTGCGCGAAATAAAATGTGCCGCGATGATCATTTTGTTCGACCGCGTAGGCGACGCGTTCCAG
>QHOR01000001.1:5000-7721 GCA_003219395.1 Verrucomicrobiota bacterium
GGCGATTTCGATTCCCAGATCGGGGTGACGCACCACGGCGTAATCATCAATCGTAATGCGACAATCGGTCGCGACAAATTCGCCGCTTCTGGTCAGCACCAGCGGATTGATTTCCAGCGATCGGGCTTCCACGGCGCGCGCGGCGGCAAACAGCTTCCGGATCGAATCGGCCAGTTGGGCGGTCTGGGCTGGCGAAACTCCGCTAGAAGCAACAGCTTCACCCACAGTTGAGTCGAGCGGTCCGCGATTTACATCGCACGGGATACGGCGCGTGGAAGTCGCGCGTTCTTCAATTCCGGTGCCGCCGCCTGGCGCGAAGATGATCACTGGCGCGCGGGCGGCGTCATCAATGGCGAGAGAAAGAAAAAATTCCCGGTCGATAGCGATCTTTTCCTCAACGAGCACTGCTTCGACTGGGAACTGTCCGACTTTCATCGCCAGCATTCGCGTCGCATGCGCGCGCACTTCATCTGACTTTTTTGCGAAGGCGACCCCTCCGATCCCAGCCCGGCCGGTCGTCCAGGCTTGGATCTTGATGACGACTTCGCCACCTAACTTTTCCGCTGCCGCTGCGGCCTCTTCAGCAGTGCGAGCCGAGAAGCCGCGTGGGATTTTAAATCCAGTAGCGGCGAGAATGGCTTTGCCTTGATATTCGTGAAGTCGCGCCATGGCTGCGTGCTATCTCGGATGAAAACGCCCAACGTTCAACCCGCCGACGCCCAGGATTCCGGCGTAACAAGCCCTCCTACGGGAAAGACTAGGGCGCGGCAAGCGCTTAACTGTAGTAGCATTTGCGACCAAGCGTCGAATTTGGACTTACGCGCCAAACGAACGAACTGTGCATTTCGGGTGGACTATGGGCAGTCGAGTCGAGATCATGTGTTTGCGCGGTCGCTGTGCGACGATTGGTATGCCCGCTGAGGGAAAAAAGGAAATCCAACTCGAGATCGGGCACGTTTTGTTCATCGATCTTGTAGGATATTCGAAACTTTCTATTAACGACCAGCACGCTGCGGTTGAACAGCTAAATCGTGTTGTTCGCGCATCCGGAGAATTTCAGCAAGCGGAGGCCTCGGGTAGTTTGCTCAAGATCCCCACCGGCGACGGCATGGCGCTGGTATTTTACACAACTCCGGAGGCTCCTGTGCAATGTGCGGTGGAGATTAGCCAATCGGTTACGCAACATCCACGGCTGCCAATTCGGATGGGAGTGCATAGCGGCCCGGTAAGCGGAGTGATGGATGTGAACGAGCGAGCGAACCTCGCGGGCGCTGGAATGAACATCGCGCAGCGAGTGATGGATTGCGGCGATGCAGGCCACATTTTGCTCTCGAAGCGCGTCGCTGAAGATCTTGAACATTACGAAAAATGGCGACCGCTCTTGCATGATCTTGGTTCGTTCGAAGTAAAACATGGAGTGCGCATTGGGGTTGTGAACCTCTGGTCCGATCAATTCGGCAACCGGCAACTCCCGCTGAAATTGGCCGCACAGAAACGTCGGACGCGAATGCGCTGGGCGGCAATGACGACAGCGTTGCTCGTACTTGCGGCAATTGTCGCTGGGATGGTGATATTTTCCCACCGGGGACAAATGGCACTGGCTGCGCCGGAAAAGAGCATCGCGGTGCTGCCGTTTGAGAATTTGAGCGAAGACAAGGCGAATGCGTATTTTGCGGAAGGTATTCAGGATGAAATCCTGACGCGCTTGTCCAAGATAGGCGATCTCAAGGTAATCTCGCGTACATCCACGCAGCATTATAAAAGCGCCCCTGAAAATTTGCCTCAAATCGCCAAACAACTTGGCGTTGCCCACATTCTGGAAGGCAGCGTGCAAAAAAGTGGAGACGCGGTGCGCGTAAACGTGCAGCTGATTAAAGCCGCGAATGATTCCCATCTTTGGGCTGACACTTATGATCGAAAACTAATCGACCTCTTTTTCGTCGAGAGTGAAGTAGCTAGAGCTATCGCAGATCAATTGCGCGTGCATCTCACTGGCAAGGAACAGCAGGTTCTCGCCGCGAAACCGACTGAGAACGTAGAGGCTTACGATGCCTATTTGCGTGGACTGGCTTACAACCTCAAGACCGCAACCACGCCCGCCAATTCTCTTGGTGCGCAGAAATATCTCAGAGAAGCCGTGCGGCTCGATCCCAAATTTGCCGCAGCCTGGGCGCTGCTATCGTATGTGGATGCCCGTGGCTATCTCCAATTGACCTTGCAGCCAACGACTGCTCTTCGCGAAGAGGCACGGCAGGCAGCGGAAACTGCGCTGAACCTTCAGCCCAACCTTGGCGAGGCGCTCATGGCCATGGGCTATTACCGCTATGCCTGCTTGAAAGATTACGATACCGCGGTGCGTTACTTCGAGCAAGCGCGCCAGTCCCTTCCAAACAGTAGCCGTATTCCCGAATCGCTGGCTTATCTCGAACGGAGGCGAAACCAGTGGGACCGGAGTGAGTTGTACTTTAACGAAGCCGAGCGCCTCGACCCGCGAAACGTTTCGCTGCTCACCCAGCACGCACAATCGTATATTTGCCGTCGTCGTTTCCCAGAAGCGTTGCGAAAGCTTGATCAGGTTCTCGATATTGTCCCTGACGATCTGGATACGCTGGTACAAAAAGCTTCTATCGCCCAAGCGGAGGGCGATCTGACGCAAGCTGCGATACTTCTATCTCCCCTGCATCCGGCGGCCAACAACCCGGGCGCATTAGAGACGCAGGT
>QHOR01000002.1 GCA_003219395.1 Verrucomicrobiota bacterium
GAATGACGAATGTTGTAAAGGCGTTGGCCGCCGCGAATGCCTAACGAATGAGACCGGCTTCACTCTCATTGAACTGATCGTAGTCACTGCCGTAATCGTCATTCTGACCGGATTAGTTCTGACCACGGTCGGCTATGTTCAGAAGAAGGGTGCTCGCGCCCGTGCCGAGACAGAAATCGCCGCCATGTCCGCGGCCTGCGAGAGTTACAAAGCGGATAATGGAATTTACCCGAGAGACACGACAAACAATACAACCGACAACCTCGCTGCGCTCACAAGTCAAACTCCACCTGATCCATTACCCACTTCTTATGATCCAAGCAATGCCGCATATTCCGCTGCGAGCTTTTATCTCTATGGTCAGCTTTCTGGAAACGTTAGCGGTGATCGCTCCACGTATTCGCAGAAGAGCTATTTCCAATTCAAACCGAATATGCTTTCACCAGCGGGAGGAACGGGAACAGTAACCGCCATCCGGGATCCGTTCGGAAACAGCTATGGTTATTCTACAGCCAACCAGGCAAACTCATCTTATGGGTTTAATCCCACATTCGATCTGTGGAGTACTGGTGGCACGTCAAACGGGACCGACGCAGCTTACGAGAAGGCCTGGATCAAAAACTGGTAGGCCGCGATCGTCGAACGCGCCGCTCACCCTTCGCTTGTGTGCACCACAACCTCTACGCGACGATTCGGGCTCTGTTCTTCAATTGATCCGTTCGGTGACGCTCGGAATTTCGCTGCGCCGTAACCGCGCGTCTCGATTTGGGCGGGATTGATACGCATTGCCTCCACTAAGTAACGTTTCACGCTGTCGGCGCGACGCTGGCTGAGATCCAGATTGTATTCGAAAGAGCCGAATGAATCCGTGTAGCCTTCCACCGAAAAGGTCGCCTTCGGATTACGCTGGATGAGAGTGCCGAGCTTTTGCAATTGGCTGATGGCGCTGGATTGCAGCACGTCGCTGTCGTATTCGAACAGTTGATCGTCCGGCAACCGTAATTTTGTGCCCGACCCGAGCGGACCTTTTTGCGCCAGCAGTTGATCCAAGTCGCTGAAGCCTGCCGTGTGCCCTTTAATTGGTCCGGCGCTGTCACCGGGCATTTTGCTGGTGAATGTGTTAGGACGCTTGATTGTCGTACTTGTGGCCAGCTCCGTTCCGCTAAGCGCAGGCTGGGGACGACCTGATTGTGAGCTGCTATTGAGTAGCGATTGTTCGTGCGCCGCATTGGGGTCATTAGCAAGACTCTGCGCAGTCGATCGCTCGATTTCAGTAAGAGCGGAATTGATCTCAGGCTGTTCTACCTTCGGTTGATCAGGCAAAACGTCGCGCATGTCGTCCGGAATCGCCGCGTTTGCTTGAATGTCCTGCAGTATTTTGTCGAACGATTTCTTTTCATCCGGCAACTGCACATTCGTATTGTCCGGATTCGGTTTTGCGGCGGGATTTGTCTGATCGACGCTGCTCTTGCCAAGATCCGACGCATTGATGCTCCTGACCTTAAAGGTTGGCGTCTGCTCGTTTGGAGGGACCACGGCTTCCAGAGTTTGGAAACGCGTGCGATAGAAATAAGCGCACAACGCAAAGTGTATTCCCAGCGAAATGATCAACCCAAACCAGAGCCAACTGCGCTCTTTGCTACCGGACAGTAGTCCTTCGGTCTCGAATCGGTCGAAGTCGTCGAAATCAGAAACTCTCATTGCGCTCAGAACATATCACATTTGAACGCGCCAGCCATTGCCTCGGAAGACAGCCATCCTGGCTCTCTCGGCGAAGAGGCTTCCCAGCCGCTTCGCTGTGCGGATTCGACAGGCAAGATGCCCGTCTGCCGAGACAGGCTGGAAGCCTATCTTCCTAGCTGCCAGCTCGCGTTTGCTCGATGAAGGCCGTTGCGGCGCGGCGGATTTCGTCTGCTACACGCGCTTCGGGTGACACAAATTTCGGTGTGAACCAGGGAAACAATCCGATCAGGTCGTGCGTGACCAAGATTTGTCCATCACAATGCTTCCCTGAGCCGATACCGATGGTTGGAATGCCGATTGCCCTTGTGATCTGCCTTGCAATATCTGCGATCACAATTTCCAGCACGACAGAAAATGCGCCGGCCTCTTCCACAGCGCGCGCGTCCGCCAGGAGTGCTTCTGCCTCGGATTGAGTGCGGCCCTTAATCCGATAGCCACCTTCCTCCCGCACACTTTGAGGCAGCATACCGATATGGGCCATGAAGGGGATGCCCTGTTTTCTGATCGCTTGAATTTGTGCTACATGACTCACACCGCCTTCAAGCTTTACCGCCTGTGCGCCCACATCGATAAATCTCCTGGCAGTCTCCACAGCCTGCTCGGGGGTGTCGTACGTGTGGATCGGCAGATCCGCCACCAGCAACGCGCGTGTCACACCGCGAGCGACGGCTCGGGTGTGATGCAACATTTGGTCCAGCGTCACACTGGTCGTGTCCTTGCAACCAAGTACAACCATGCCTAACGAGTCACCTACCAGAATGATGTCGATGCCGCTTTCGTCCAGCAAACGCCCCGTGGGATAGTCGTAGGCCGTCAGCGCGGTGATCTTCTCGCCGCGCTTTTTCATTTGCCGAAAATCTTTCATCGGATCTCCCGGAAGATCAGCCGCTAATTCTACAACGCAAGCTCAGCACAAACTTTGTAGCCACCGTTCTGTGACTGGTTGACTCAGCGCTGCAATCGACGGTCTACAAGGCCGTAGTTACAAGCCGTCGCGCAGGGTTCTACCAATGATCCATGAATCGGGCCACATTGCTAGATTCCTTCAACTCCACCAGTAAGTCTGCGACAGTTTTCTTCTGGTCAGGCAAAATTAGCTCCGGCCGGATATCGGCGAGTGGTTGAAGCACGAATTTTCTTAAGTGCGTCCTCGGGTGCGGCAATTGCAGCTGTTCGTTATCGATCTGCTGATCACCGCAGTAAATCATGTCGATGTCGATCCTACGCGACACGTTTGTCGGATGGTCGCGCTTCCGGCCTAACGACTCCTCGATTCGAGCAAGTTGTTCAAGCAATTGCACGGGGTCGCTTTCAAAATCAAATTCAATAACTGTGTTCAAAAATTTTGGCGCTCCCGGCTCACAATCGATGGGGTCAGTTTCGTAGATGCCCGCAGAGAAAACCGGCGGTCTCACGTCACCAAGTTCGATAATTTGTCGTCGCGCTGCACGCAAATTCTCGAGCCGATCGCCGAGGTTGGATCCGAGCGCGACTGCCGTTCTCATGTAGCTGGAATCACTGATGCCGGCGGCCGTGGTCAACAACCGACTGGCCACAGATTCATAGCCCAAGCACATCCTTCATCGAGTAAAGTCCCGGTGGCTGGCTGATGATCCATTCCGCTGCGCACAAGGCGCCTCGGGCAAAAATTTCGCGGCTCGACGCCCGATGGGTCAGCTCAAGCCGCTCGCCGGGTCCGTTGAAAATTACCGTGTGCTCACCGACCACGTCGCCTTTGCGAATCGATTCAATCGGAATTTCGCTTGCCGTTTTTCTAGTTGCTTTCAAAAGCTCAGCCAGAGTCTTGGCCGTGCCGCTCGGCGCATCTTTTTTCATTTTGTGATGCGTTTCGACAATTGCGACGTCAAAATTACCGCCGAGCTGCTCGACAGCTTTGTGCGTCAGCCAGAAAAGCACATTGACTCCGATGCTGAAATTGGATGCGAATACGATCGGCAATGATTGCGCGGCTTTTTCGATTGTGCTGCGCTGTTCTGTAGAGTGACCAGTCGTTCCAATGACCAATGGCTTGTGGTCCTGCGACGCAGCACGACAGATTTCAGTGGTGGCATCGACGTGACTAAAATCGATCGCCACATCGCAGTTTCTCATGGCGGGCTCAATCGGATCACCCAGATCACACCGCGCGATGACGTCGATTTTTGGGTCTTCGTTTGCTAGACCACTGATAGCTTTTCCCATGCGCCCGGCCGCCCCAATGAGCAATACACGCACGAAAGATGACCTCATGTTATGAGAATCCTCACCTCACCCTCTTTCTTTGCAAGGGAGAGGCCTTGTTCCTCGCTGTCGAAATTCGCGTCCTCACTCACCAGAACCGCCGAGTCAGCTTCTCCAATCGCGGAAAGCGGCTGCGGTGTGGGACTGCAAATTACTTCGTCCGCTCCAATTCTTCGAGTGTCTTGCGTAAGCGCGCCTGATTAGCTTCGCTCATTTCACATAACGGCAAACGCACTTCACCAGACATTGCTCCGCGCCAGTGCAGCGCCATCTTCACGGGGACAGGATTCGGTTCAATGAACAAATCTTTGAAAAGCGGAAACATCTTGTGATGCAGATTTAAGGCTAATTTCGTATCGCCGCATTCATAAGCCCGGACGAGCGAACTAACGTCAGCCGGGAACAAATTCGAAGCCACGCTGACAACTCCAACTGCTCCAACTGACATGAACGGCAACGTTAGCGAATCGTCGCCACTTAAAATCGTAAATGACTCAGGCAAACGGCCGCGCAATTCGCTCACACGCTCGACACTTCCGCTGGCTTCCTTGATTGTAACAATATTCCGGCATTCTCCTGCCAGGCGCGTAACGGTATCGGCCGCAATATCCACGCCGCACCGGCCAGGAATGTTGTAAAGCATGATGGGTAATGACGTGGCGTCGGCAATGGTTTTGAAATGGCGAAATAGACCTTCCTGGCTCGGTTTGTTGTAATATGGCGCCACGAGCAGTGCACCGTCAGCGCCGAGGTTCTCGGCCATTTTGGTGTCGGCCACGGCGTGCTGCGTCGCGTTGGAACCTGTCCCGGCGAGAACCAGACAACGCTTTTTCGCGGTGGCGACTGCCAGCCGGATCAGTTCGTGGCGCTCCTCGTGTGCCAGGGTTGGCGATTCGCCGGTGGTACCGACAACGACAATTCCTGTAATTCCGGCGACGATTTGGTTTTCGATTAGTTTCTCGAAAGCGGCAACATCAATCGCGCCGTTGCGGAATGGCGTAACTAAGGCCGTAAATGTGCCGCGAAACATCGGTTTAACTGTAGGTTGGCGTAGTCCATTGTCAGGTCGAGCGAAGTCGAGACATCTCTGATTGTTACCACCTCAAAATTGTAGATTTCGTCGATTACCCTCGGAATGACAAGACCCGCAAGGTTGCGGGCGCTAAATCTCAATCGTTCCTTCGAACACAAACTCGGCCGGGCCGGTAAGCGTAACATTGCGAAACTGCTTGTCTGCCGCGCCGGAGCTCTGCGCAGGCGGGCCGGTCCTATCA
>QHOR01000003.1 GCA_003219395.1 Verrucomicrobiota bacterium
AGGAACACGAACATCGCCGGCGCGGCGAACACAAATGCGTCGGTCAGCGATCGCCCCGCCCAAGCAGGCCACGTCATGTCCAATCCCCGATTCCGCGACCCTCGTTTCGACCCACCGCCGCTGCGGGAGGATGAGATCCACGCACTATCTAGATCTCGCCGTTAACAGCCATATTCGATGGCTCAATTTCATACACCACCACATTTATGATTTCGGGATCAGATCCGACCGCCTCGTGCGTCACTTTGATGATCTCTCGATCAGCGCGCTCATGGTCGGCGCGCGCTGAACGCGTGCCGCAGACATTCACTGAGTTCGGCTCTCAGACCATCGCGTTTCCCGACGTGTCCCACATGGCCCACAGAGACGCCAACTGCGTCGCAACGTCATTTTCGGAACGCGTTGAAATATCAGGAGAACGTCTCGGGACTCGTTCTGCGAGCACAGACTTCGACACCCCGGCGGGGCTCCCCGACGGATACGGGCAGGTCATTTTGGAAAGCGACGTTTGCGAGTTCGACTCCTCTCACCCCAGGCAGCCAGTGTCGTCTCTGTCGGCCCTCTCCGCGCCCTGCAAGCAGGTTCGGTGGCTTCGCAGATTCGAAAGGCCGCCTCACTGCGGCACTGTCATCAGCTCAAGCAGGTGGCCATTTGGGTCTTTGAAATAAACACCTCGGCCGCCATTCCAATCGTTAAGCTTGCCATCGTCGACGCTCCAGGGAGCGCTGCCGTAAGCGAGCCCGGCCTTTTTGATACGCCCGAAGATCGCATCGAACTCGGCGTCGCTCACGTGGAACGCATAATGGTGACTATCAAACGAAGTATCTTCGTCGAACAAGAGCGTCAGCGTTTCGTTCAAGCGTACCGGCGCGAAGTGGTCGCTCTGCTCATTGAAATTCAAACCAAAAATATCTGCGAAGAAACGTGCGGCCGCCACCTTGTCGCGCGTCGGAACAATGGTGTGGTTGAGGGTAATCGTCATTGGATGCCTCTATCTATTCGTCCGGTTTTGGAGGAGCAGAGAAGTGGGAGAGCGGATCGTTCGTCACCCATGACGCGATTCGGATTTGCCAGTTCAAGCGCCAACAAAGTTCGAGCTAGTCATCAACCTAAAGACCGCCGGAGCGCTCGGGCTCACGAGCCCGCCGACGCTACTCGCCATTGCCGACGAGGTCATCGAATGACCACGACTTGGCGAGAACTCATCGCGCTCATTCGCACAGCATACGCACGAAGAGCAAGGCAATTGCGATCATCAACCCAATCATGTTCTGATTCGGCTACCGTCGTCACTCCTGCGGATGGAGTTTTGGGAAGCGACAGGCCGCCCTCGGCAGGCTGTTGCGACCACTGCGCCGAGGTCAAAGGCGTGACGGGTCTGCGCGACCGAATAGGAGCAGGCGGCGTTATCGAAATGGGTTCGCGCGCGTAATCGAACGTGTGGCGTAGTTGCCCTCTCGGGGCGTCTTACGCCCTTCCCGACAAAGGGGTGGAAGTTCTGAATCCTTAACCGACGACTGACGCAATCCAATGGAGTTAATGCCTTAATGCCGTCATTGTAATCGGAGCACCGGCGCGCTCGGAGCGGTCCTGTAGGGGCTAGGCCCATCTCTTTTTGTTTATGGCCTTCGCCAACCAACTACGGTGGCCTCAACCAGCCGTCCTGTTTTAGCGTCATGCCAACCGTCCTGTCGCCATTGGCAGAGGAATGGTAGCAGGTACGTGCCATTGTGATCCTCGCACAGGATTTCAAATGATTTGCCGGACGGGCGTTCAGGATCATTTGAAAATTCGTCTAGCCGCGCTTGTCGCGTTGCCATTTAAAAATTCCGGTTGGTTGTTACACCTTCGTGCATACGCCCTTGCAAGGGTCTGCGGGTCGGACACAAATGTCGAACGCGGCGAGGGCGAGCCCCTGGTCCTTCTCCATGGCAATGGCAGTATGATTCAAGACTTCAAGTCGAGCGGCCTAATCGACATGGCCGCCGCGGAGTATCGGGTTATCGCATTCGATCGGCCAGGCCACGGCCACAGTGATCGACCTCGCACCGCCCAGGTATGACGCGCAAGGCCTTCTGGCCGGCGGGCGTGCCTGTAAAATACAATGCGTTTCCGAAGGAGTTGGCGTTTCGTCCTTCACAGCTTCGCGCAAGCGCGGAAGAATCGGCCCTTATGATCCCGCATGCGCTTGCTGTGAGCGGCCACTACCCTGACTTGAAGATGCCGCTCATCATCCTCGCTGGGGCGCAGGATCGGCTCGTCAATACGAACGACCAATCGGCACGTCTTCACGCGGATGTGGTGCACAGCGCGTTCCATCGCGTTCCAGGCGTCGGCCATATGGTCCATCAGACGGTGACCAGCTTCGTGATAGCCGCGATCAACGAGGCTGCTAAGGCAGCGAGACCCGCGGCCGCGAACCTACCGCAAGCAGCAGCGTGACCGGGGAGATCGTGGCTAAAGGTCGTAGGGCAAATCCTACCCCCGGACCCAAATTCGCCTACAACGACGACCGAAAAGTCGTGTGTGGCGCGGAACGAGACCCCCCGCTATGTCGTTTACCCCACATGCACGAATGAGCAGGCCGGGGACGACCATGGGCCTTCACCATCGCTACTATGCAGACGACATCGACTACTCGCCGACCCTTCGCACGCAGCCCTATGCGGAGATGCAGAAGCAGATCGGCAGGCTTCTGAGGGAGCAATACCAGCCAGCGCAAGAATTGCCGGACCAACTCTTCTTGCTGCTGCTCAAAGTGGACCAACAAGGCAGCAGGCAAGAAAAGAAGTGGTGAGCTTTTCTGCCCGACGTGGCGGGGTGCTCGTTGGGGTCTCGTCTTCAAAGAATTGGGCGCTTCGCTGTAAAGCGGTACTGGCTTGCGAAACGGGTTTGCGCAGCGGCGAGCGTGACGCAATCGCATGGAAGTCGGTGACCCCCAGCGGCGAACGCGCGTGATCTGTAGCTTCATGCTATTGTGCCGGGAAGCAAAAGAGCGCGCATTGAGTTCTGTAGAGCTCCGTTGAGGGGCGCAACGCACGGCCCATAAAAGAACCAAAGCAATGCGGCTCGACCTTCTGGACGACGCAACGCGGCGCTTCGTCCTGGCACTCCTCCAGACTGATGAAGTCAACCCGCGACGGCGCAAGCGGGATGCGCATGCCGCACCGCATTGGCCCTCTACCGGCAGAGAGGAGCGCCGAGGTAATCCGAGCTGTCCTGGTATCAAAGCACTCGCTGATGAGCTGATTGAAAAGTGCTGCGAGCCCCACTCGATGGGACGCATCTACGAATTTTTTCTGAAGACGCACGGCTCGCGGGAGAACGCGAGGGCAGAGTTCATCAAATTCCTTTCCGGGCAGTGGTCTCGGGACTGGGTCGAAGCAGCGCAGCGTGTCGCAGAAGAACGGCGGCAGGCGGACACTGTGCAGGCAGGCTGACTGTCACTCATGCCGTGTTGCGGCGCGCGGGCGCTACTCGTTCACGGTGCGGATATTTAGTAAAATTGCGTTACATTAAAAAAGGCCGCTACGAAGCGGCCCTTGGGGAGCTGATACGCGAGGATTGTGTTGTTTATTTCTTCAGGTCGTCTGCCAACGCGCTACTCGCTGTGTGACAGACTACGCCCGCGCGTGCTCGTCGTCGGCAACTCTAATCACGTAAGGCTTCTCACGCTTGTGCTCTAGATCGAACTCGGAGCGACCGGTGTAGTTGATATGCCGACCATAAGTGTGCAGCGACATCGAAATGCTTCTTCCGACATTCCAGACGCTGTGAATGTGTTCGGGGTAACATCGCGCTATATCCCCGGCGCCCATTACTCGTTCGCCACTGGGCTTCAACTCGGCAACCCTGGCGCGGTACCGTCATCGAGCCGGTCGTAATTGATTTCCTGCTCTTGGCCTTCAAGGCCAACCACCACGGCCCACGTTTTGTGGTTGTGCGGGGTCGTGCCGCGGTTCGGCAGCCACGAAATCAGAAAAACGGCCAGATCGTGGTTGGGCTCTTCGTGCAGCAGGTGGACACCGAAGCCTTGCTCGACGTCGCACTCACGATATTCGGGACGAAGCCATCCGGGCGTTTGCGCGAATTTCTTGGCAACAGGTGCGACGAGGTTGGTGATCCTGCCTGGATTGGCCTCCTTCGCGGTGATCGTTCGCAGATCGTGCACATATTGGTCAAGGCTGTATGGGGCTGGCATTGGATCGCTCCAAGGACGCGAGGCGTTGCGGTAGCTCTACGCCGCTCGCGGCGAGTGAAAAGGCGGGACCGTGAAAGCATAGCGGATTGGCAACGATCAGCCCAGGGCTCGCTGCGCCGCGGCTTTTCGACCCCGTGATCCGCTGATCGGTCCCAATCAAAAGCACGCGCTCTTTCCTCGCGTGACCCACAAACGGGTTTTCCGAGGGACGGTCTCGACCGTTTCGCATCAACGTCGGCATCACTCCTTGCAGTTCATGAAACGCACAGACGCAACCTCATCCTCCCATTGGACAGCCTCTTCTTACGCTGCGCCAGCGCAAAGACACCATCACTCGCTTGCCTCGTCGCGACGCAGGGCGGTCCGCAGTTGCCGGGGAGCATTTTGTAGACGTAGATGTCCGGCTTCGGATTGGCTCATGCAGGATTATTCTCGGCAAGCAGTTCAGGCTTCTGACCGTAAAACCAGCGGTAGGCTTGACCACGCCGCAAAGTGGCGCCGATCGTCGGCCGGCAGATAAATGCCATCAGTTTTGTAGTTGTGGTGATTACCACTCCGCACACGTTCAACACAGAGTATTTCGCGGGCGTGCTTCTCATCCACCCGCAACACATCCGGTGGTGCCGCCGTGTAAACCTTCATGTGATCGTAAAACGCAAACCGATCGATGTCGCCCAAATCCCTGGCGTCGCTTACTCGCAAAATTACGCTCTTGAGAAATCCGTTAAATCCGCCAGCACCTGTTGCGGAGTTACTTCTATAAAATTCCATGGACCTATTGCCTCCTTCACCGGCTCCAAAACGGTGTCCTTGCCGATGCCCTCGCTCCACCGAGCACAAGCGAATGGTTCACCTTTTCTTGCGGCCTTTGAACGCGATGGTCCCGTCGTTGCGAACTTGCAGCAGCCGGCGGACCTAGCGAACGAGAATTGCGACC
>QHOR01000004.1:0-5239 GCA_003219395.1 Verrucomicrobiota bacterium
GACATTAGGGCTCGGTTATGGCGCGGAAAACCTACCTTGAGCATTACCGGGTCCGCCTTGCCTACGATGGCGCACCGAGTGAGCTTGGCCGAGACGGCGGAGCAGTTGCTTACGAAGCAGTAGACGAACGCTCCGGCGAACCGGTTGTCCTAACGCTAGTCCCAGTAGAAGGCATCGATCCTGCCGTCCGGGAGCAATTCGAAAAGCAGGCGAGAGCTGTGCAGCGACTGCGCCATGTCAATATTGCCAAGGTACTTGATTTTGGACGCGAAGGCGAAGATTACGTTTATGTCTCTGAGCATTTGCCTGGTGAGACGCTTGCTGGGTGGATTGCGCAGCACGGTCCAATGCCGGCTGACGCCACGTTGCGTGTGGCAGAACAAGTCGTAAGCGTGCTTTCTTCTGCCAGTTTTCACAAGCTTCCGTTTCCGCCTGTTCAGCCCCAGGACATCATCGTGGTACCGGGACAAACTCCCGAGGGCGGCTGGCCATCAGTAAAGGTGACGAACTTCGGGTTAACCGGCCTGGAGGCACCCGCGGAAAGCACGCCGCCCGGCGAGACTCCGCCCCCCCGTATACCAGCTGAACGTGACCCAGACCAAACAGAAGTGCATGAACAAATGTCCTCTGGGCAGCAGTCTACTCTCGCTGGACCTCGAGGTGAGCATCAAACGAGAGGTCTTCGCGCGGAGATCTATTCGCTCGGCGCGACGATGTATTTTCTTCTGACCGGCATTGAGCCTTCGGCTGAGGCGCTCCGGCAGGCTCCGAAGCTTTCAGGATTTCCAAAACCGCTCCGAAGCTTGTTATCCAAGATGTTGCATCCCAATCCCGATCAGCGTCCAAAAGACTTGATCGTGCTAGGAGAAATGATTCGGAGTTGCCTTGTAAAAATTGAACGCCGGCTCGCAGTGGCACATCGATACGGCATTCCGTTCAGGACGACAATTGCGAGACCCGACCAGGCTAGGCCGCGGCGTCTTCTGCGAACAGCATTGGCCTTTGGCGCTATCGTTGTGGCTGCAGCGGTGCTCGCCTTATTCCTGCTGCCAGGTGGGGCCAGTAAAATCTTACGTCGCTCTCGTGAGACAAAACCGATTGGCGTTCTCGTCGGCGTTCCCGAATCTTCACCAGCGCCTGCCTCTGTCCAAAATGCTGCTACGCCAGCGGCCGCGGCGACTGTGCTGTCGCAGGCAGCAAATACGACTATGGGGTCCGTGAATCAATCAGCGACCGATCGCGCGGGAGTTCCCAACTCGTCTCAAGGTGTGTCCCCCGATCTTCAACAACCTCAAACCTCAAGTAGTGAACCGCAGACCTCTACCACCCAAAATGGCGTCGCGGCTGCTTCGCCAAGCGCATCTGCCGAAAATCCCCCTGAGGCCGAGCTCGCTGATTCATCCGCGAAAGCTTCCGACGCTGCGCAGCCGACCACTGCCGCTCAGTCGAGTTCAGCTGGGAAGAAGAAACGCATTGCTTCGACATCGCTACCTCGCCAGGGTTCCGTGCGCGTCCGAATGCTCGGAATAACGCCGGATGGAAGGATAATCTATCGTTTACCGTCGGGCCGTACCAGAATCATTGCGCCTGATTCCGATCAAAACCAAGTCGGTCCGCGCAGGCGCCGCCGCGTTCCCATCCAGCGCGATGAGATGTTCGCTCCTCCGGCTCAATATGGGCCAGATTATCTTCCCTACGATTAGTCGGCCGGAAGCCACGGCGACGAGACAGCGGTGCCAGCTGTTTCCTGTCTTCTCACAGGTCAGTGTTTGCCCTAAGAACAGTTGGAAAAAAATCAAAAAAAAAGCTTGCCTCGTGGCGCAATTCTGGGCATAACCTCGCCTCCGTGGGGAAACGACCTGCCCTTTGGGCATTCGCAACTGCATCACTCCTTGCCATTTCCAGCGCCGACCTCCGCGCGCAGGCATTGGCTCCTCCTACCTTGGATCTCGCCAGCCATGACCAGAAGAAGCCCGATGACATCGTTCAGGTGATTACACAGAAGTCGACACAGGGCACCCCGGAAGAGCCGGTCAAAGCGATCACGGAAAAGCGACTACCTGACGCCGCGAAGAAAGCACCACGACCGGTCAAGCAAGAACCGCCGCCAGCAATAGCCAAGGAGCCGACACAAGCGATGACGAAAAAGACGACGACTACGATCCCCCAGAAGCCATCGCAAACAGCTGCCAAAGAATCGGCGCGAACTTTTGCCATAGAGCCAGTGCGACCGATGGGTCAACAGGCAACGATGGCGCCGACAAAGTCCGGTTTCCATTTCAGTTTCAAAAGCCCTGAGGGCAAAAAAGAGTCCGTCCCTGTCATCACACAATATTATCCGCAGCAGATTGTTTACCCGTACGCCAAGATCGATCGGCACATCGATAGTAGGCTGATGCAAGCGGCAACGATCGCTCAGGAACGGGCCCATGCGCATTCGCGCTCGAGATGCTGGCATTATGTAAAAGATGCCCTGCTTGCATCCGGTGTTATCGAGTCCCGGCCGAAAACCGAACTCGCCAGAGATGCCGCATCCGAGCTCGTCAGTAACTACGGGTTCAAGCGGCTTCCAGTGACAGATCCATTCTCTGCGCCAGTCGGCTCGGTACTCGTTTACGGCAGTGCCCGCAGCGTCGGGCACGTGGAGCTTCGCACCCGAGACGGTTTTGTGAGCGATTTCCGTTCCAAAACGCCATCTCGCCGTCCCCTACTCGGCGTATACGCTAAACTGTAAGTTTGAAGCTTCGGGAATAAACGTCGACGAGCAAAATCGTTGCGTGGGCGGATTACCTGTTTGGGAGACGCCCGACTTCCATATTGCAATTAATCAGAGTTCGCGTGGGCATGGGAGGGAGCCGGCCGAAATAATTTGCAGCGTCATAAACTGCGGATGCGCATTCATCCAGGATATCGCTTCTCGCTTTGTTTCAAAAAAGCGGTCGACGACGATCGCTTTAAGTTGATTCGCGGTTCGTCCACAAAGACGAGCCGCTTTGCGGCTAGTGACCGCCGGTCCGGTATCGACTGCGGTGCACGTTTCATCGGGGAAAACAATTTTGCTGCCATAAGGGATTCGCTTGGGATCGACCGCGCAATGTCCGGCGCGCAAATGTCGACCGGTGCTGGCGTATTTAGGGCCTTCGCCTGCCCAGTAACACGTAACGCGCGCCAGGACCGAGTCCTGGCTGGCAAAAGCGGTCGATGCCAGCCCTAGCAAAAAAATAAGTATGTGAAAGGATTTCATAATCTCCAAGCATTGCTCCGATGTTGTCGAGTCTCGGTTGAACAAGCCATTCTCGATGCCGTGAGACTTGAGTTGTAGCCTCGGATTCGGATAGCCCCGGCGCGCTAGTCACCAAGGACATCACGCGAACTTGACGATGACTCGCCGCGGCGAGCCGGCCTCTCTATAAAGAGGTGGGCTCGGATGTCAAATGATCAACGCGAGAAAAGTGACGCCGCACAATTTTGAAAGAACTGGCGAAAAGAACTAATGGCGGCCCGCCAGAAGCATCTCGTTGCTCGCGACAAATCCTAGTCTCTCGTAAATGGGGCGGCCTTGACCCGAAGCATGCAGTACGAGTCGGTCGAGCCGCTCGCTTCTTGACCAAGCGACGATCTCCCTAATGAGCAGACGGGCGACGCCATGCCTGCGCCATTGCGGTTCGGTGAAGACATTTATTATTGTTCCTTGCCGACCCTCTCCAATCGTCGACGCGGCGATTGGACGTGGCAGGATCGATTGCAACTGAATACCAGCACCTCCAACAATCGTTTCCGGTTTATCAGCCGGAGTTGCAAGCCAGCCGATGTAATCACCGCTATCGATCCAGTGCTCCAGTCGTGCCTGCGCTTTCGTGCGCAGAACCTCAAAGGCGTCGCCGGAAACGTCTCCCATATCCTGAAACATCCGTGCGCGATGCCAGGCGATCACGGCCGCATCCCGCACGGTAGCACGACGAATTTTAAAGGCGGATGCGAGCCCTGATGGCGGATAATCGCCTGAATAGATACAACCCTCTTTTTCTTCAGCTCTTTGCATTCAATTACCTTGTTCCTGACACTGCCGATTCAACATTAGCGCGCAGCCCTTCACACCCAACAGCGAACTCAGAACTTGGCAAGGCGTGACAGCACGTTGCTGGATGATACCATGCGCGAAATGGAAGCTGCAGGCTGGCCGTCGTTGAGTGACGAGGAACTTCTCGAGCGCCGCATCGCCGCGCTGGGTCTGCATCTTGAAGGCACTGCCCTGGAACCGCTCATCCGTCAATTATATGATGAATTATCGGCGCGTGGTCTTGTGTTTCATCCACCGTGTCACGTCGGCGATGAATGGTTTGTGCCAATCGGGATCCCGGCCATTTTCATTCCTTTTTTTCTCGTGCACGATCGCTTGCGGGCGCTGGAACGGACCATGATGCTCGAGGTAGAGGGAGGGACGCCGGACTGGTTCATGAAATTAATGCGACATGAAGCGGGCCACGCTTACATGTACGCATATCGCCTGACCCGTAAGAAAAGGTGGCAGGAGCTTTTCGGACAAACCTCGCGCGAGGAAACGCCGGATAGTTACCGGCCTCGCCCGTTCAGCCGCAGCTATGTCATGCATCTCGAGGACTGGTATGCGCAGAGCCATCCGGATGAAGATTTCGCCGAAACCTTCGCGGTCTGGCTTACGCCGGGCCTCGACTGGCGAAAGCGTTACGCGCGCTGGCGCGCGCTCCAAAAACTGGAATACGTCGATGAGTTAATGGGCTCATTAGCGGGCAAGCCACCAGTTCAGATGCCCGAGTATCGCGTCGCTGATTATGATTTCTTAAATGTTAAGCTCAAGACTTACTACGCGCGCAAACGCAAGCTATACGAAGATACGTATCCAGATTTTTATGATGCGGATCTGCGGCAGCTCTTTGCAGCCCCCTCGGGAATTAAAGCCAGCGTTTACCTGCAACGGCGGCGGCGGCGATTGTTGAACGCGGTCTGTGAATGGACGAATGAAAATAAGTTCCGGGTGAACCAGCTCCTGGCCCGGTTGACTCGCCGCTGCGACCAGCTCGAGCTCCACGTGCTGAATGACGATCCACAACAGGATTTTCGCGTCTCCGCATTTATTACCACGCTGGTGATGAATTATCTTTTCACCGGGAAATTTAAGCGCACGAAATAACCAGCAGTATTGTCATCTCGAGCGAGATCGAGACATCTCTCGACGGGGCTAGAATAATTATCAGAGACT
>QHOR01000004.1:5316-5627 GCA_003219395.1 Verrucomicrobiota bacterium
TGATCAGGACTTCACGAATGAGCTGAAGACAACCGACTGGAAAACCGAGGCGGACGTGATGGCAGCGCTCGGCACCCTCGGTCATACAGCAGAGCATCTCGCGATCTACGACGACGTTGATCTTGTGCGCCAAAAATTAGAGACGTTCGCCCCCGATGTTCTTTTCAATCTCGTCGAACAATTCAGGAATAATCCAGGGTTCGATCAAAACATTGTTTCGTTTTTCGAAATGCAAGGTCTGCCGTTTACCGGCTGCGGTTCAACTGGTCTTACCCTTTGCAAGCATAAGGGCATTTCCAAGAAGATCCTGC
>QHOR01000005.1:0-366 GCA_003219395.1 Verrucomicrobiota bacterium
AGCATGACTTTCATGGGGCAATCGCGGATTTCGATCATGCGATAAAGCTCAATCCGAAATATGCCGCCGCCTACGCGAACCGCGGCAACGCCAGAGCAGAGAATGACGACTTGGATGGCGGAATTGCTGATCTTGACCGTGCCATCACGCTCAACTCAAAGAATGCAGTCGCGTACTATCAGCGTGCCTACGCCAAACGGCGAAAGAAGGACACAACCGGTGCGATTGCCGATTATACGCGGGCAATCGAACTCGATGGGAAGGATGGCGATTTCTATAACGAGCGCGGTGACGTTTGGCTTGAAAAGAAGCAGTATGGTGCCGCGGTCGACGATATACAGAAAGCTATTCAACTGGATCCGAAAA
>QHOR01000005.1:513-949 GCA_003219395.1 Verrucomicrobiota bacterium
AGACCAATCTCGCTCACGGTTATCTGTTCGATAACCAATTCGAAAAGGCGAAAACGATCTATCTGGAAAACAAAAATGCCAAGCTCCACGACGGACGGGCCTTTAGCCAGGCAGTGCTCGACGACTTCAGACAATTCCAGGAAGGGGGCATTACTGATCCAAATATGGAGAAAATAAAAGCCCTGCTCACTACCAAAACCGACGCACGATGAAAGGACCAATTATGAAACTAATCGCAATATTAGCAGCAGCGCTTGTTATCGCTTCGAGCGACCACGCCTTTGCGCGCCTTGGCCAGACCGAAGATCAAGTCGACGCGCTTTTCGGAAAGCCGATTGACCCGGGTAAACCAGATAGCGACGGCATAACAACAAACATGTATAAGAACCGAACAGGCGAATACCTTGCTATGGTCCAGTTTGTAAAAGGTCATAGC
>QHOR01000005.1:1040-6241 GCA_003219395.1 Verrucomicrobiota bacterium
GAAAGAAGCGATCACCACGCAGCTGCATGGTGCGAAACGATGGCGGGACGACCCACACTCCTGATCCGCGCCAAGTAACTAGAAGCCATCTCATGCGCGAGGTTCAGATAATTTTTCGAGCCAAAATAGAAACTATGCGCCGATTCCGAAGTGACGATCTGCGCCTGAGTGTTACTACAACGTTTGGTCAACAATGATAGCGCGAGCGCTGCTGAGGACCTTAGGAAATCCATCGCCGCAGGCGACAAAACAGCAAGTAAGCGCGAGGTGAGCACCAAGCGGAAGATCGTCAAAACGCATCAGATGTCAGAGAAAGAAGTCGAAAAGAGAGAGAAGGAACCCATGAGAACTTTTTTTAAACACCAATTTGAAACTCCCTCGCTTCCGCGCTCGTTCGCTGCTATCCGTCGCGGCTTTAGGCTTTCAAAGAGAATGAGCACTTTACGGAACATGACGTTTCGCCACGCACTTGTTATTTCACTCATTTTTATCGGCGCAGCTTGTTTCGGAGCCGACGCAAACAAATCTTCGCCAGAAGACTTCATTCGCTCTCTTTATCGTTTTCATCAACCGGGGAAAGATACGCCAGACTGGTTCGGCGATAAGCGAACGCTATCCAAGTACTTCGACAAAGAACTTACGGCCCTATTCATAAAGGATGCCGAATGCCAGAAACGGGAACAGGGTGTTTGCAATCTCGATTTTGACCCTATTTACGACGCGCAAGATTTCGAGAAGGAAACGACTAACGTTCAAATTGCTGCAGTGGCGGGTCAGCCTGACTTGTTCAAGGTGACGTTCACCAACTTGGAAACTCGAATGCTCGTCTACAGACTCACGAACACTCCGGGTGGATGGCGAATCAGCGATATCAAGTATCCCGAAGAGCCTTCGCTAAAAGAAATATTGTCCCACGACATCAAATAATTTGTGCCCAACCAATCTTTGCACCCGGCGCTCGCTCGCGATTCAACAGAAGCCAAAAATCGATTGATGAGAATGAATCTGGCGTTAGCTCGACGAATTAAGACGAATGATCCACCAGCAAACAGAAGGTCGATGTACTTTGTAATAATTCGCGTAGTTGGTGTCTCGCTTCTTCTGTCTTCCGCGCTGGTTCACGCACAGACGCAGGCGGCGATGAACGCGCAGGCGCGCGCGGATTTTCAGCGAGCCGACGGTGAGCTAAACAAAACTTACCAGATCGTTCTGGCGAAGCTGCCGATTGCCGAAAAGCAAAAACTGAAGGAGGCGCAGCGGGCGTGGGTGGCGTCGCGCGATGCCGATCCGGTGCGAGCGGCCAAGGACGCGGAAGGCGCCTCGATGGCTCCGAGCATTCGCTACGAAACAATAACGGACCTGACCCGAAAACGCATCACCGAGCTCAAAGCGATGATCGACAAGGGAACGATGATTAGTCCGCCAACGCAGGCAGCGCAATCACCCAACGCGCAAGCGAGTTCAGGTTCGAAGTCCGAGCCAGCGCCAGATTCGTTTTCTCCAGATAAAGAATGGGAATATACGTGCGAGGAGTATGGCATCGGCCAATGTGCGCCGGAAATAGTCAATGCCACGACCAGCGACATCGTTTTGGATTTTGATGAAGAAGTCCATGGGCCGGAGGCAAGCGCGGCACGAGTGGTCTGGGCGCCGAATTCCAAACGCTTCGCTTTCAATTATAGTCCACCGCACGCTCATTACGCCCAATACGCAACAGTGGCGTTTTACCAACTCGAAGGCGACAAGTGGCTGCAATTAGCGGCGCCGCTTAGCCTGGTAGACGAGTCTCAACTACTACAGCTGGGCAAGAAGCATTTGCTCAAAGACTTCAACCCGCGCCGCTGCGCGGCGGAGCGCGATGTTGTGAAGCTGCGCAACTGGATCGATGCGAATACGGCAATTCTCTACGCGCCGTGTTATGGGCGGACGTCGAACGAGCTGGAAGCCGCCTTCCTTTTCACGTTGAAGTTCGACCCCTCCGGCAAGTGCAAGTTCGTGGAGACGCACCAGATGTCGAAAAAGGAACTCGAGGAAGAAGAAAAATGAGATGGTCGAGACAAACTTGGTTGGCCGGCATTTTAACTCTGTGTTTTTTTCCCGACGCACTTTCGCAGACCGATTTTCCTGCATTCTGGAACAAGTTTAAATCCGCGGTGATCGCTGGCGATAAAGCGACAGTCGCGGAGATGACGAAATTCCCGCTCTCGATGCCATACGGGGTGAAGCCCGTAAAGAACAAGGAGGATCTCTTGCGCCGGTATAACGAAATTTTCAAAGGCGAAGCCAATGCCGCCCAATGTTTTGGGAGCGGGCAACCGCAAAAAGAATCGGCACGGCGATACGAGATCTATTGCCCCTTCAAGCAGACTCCAGACGACCGGGAAAACGCACCGATCCGCTTCATTTTTGAACAGGCCAAAAGCGTCTGGAAATTTGCCGGCCTCGACAACATCAATGAATGATGCGGAGTAACACCAGAGGTTTCGACACAGCTGCCCGCCCATTCGCCAGAACCAGCGGACAACGTCTGATGCAGTCGGTCACAATTAGTATCGTGTCACTGGTCATGCCTTTTGCAGCTCTTCGCGCACAGACGCAATCGCCGGTGAGCGCGCAGGCTAGCGCCTCGCCGCAGTCAGATGCTTCGAAGTCCACCCAGCCCTTTCTTGTCTTTCCGGACACGAAATCGCCGGACCGTTATGCGATCGCCTGGGGCTTGCCGAAACATCCGGAGGTTTGGGCGAAGGTATCTCGGTTCCAACAGCAACATCCGGCTGGAGCGGAAGCTGGTTCCGAAGAGGACAAACAATTGGATGAATTGTTTCAAAACGTCAATGCTGTCGGCGACGCCATTGAAAATTACGTGATCGATCTTCGTGCCGGGACAATCATCCGCAAGCTGGACTGTCCGCGGCTGCCGGGTTGGACTCATGGGCGAGAGGCCGAACCAGATTACTGGACGATGGCCGATCGAAAGCCGAATCATCATGATCTTGAAGTGGTGTGGTCGCCACAGAGCGACTTGGTCCTGATCAATCATACCTGGCGCTGGGATTGCGTGACCTTTTGCGCAGTGACGCTCGGTGACGGCCGCGCCACATCTGAATTGGATCTGAACAGACCACTCAGCGCTGCCGTTCGCAATCTTGTCGCGAGATCTTTTCCTCGCGGGTTCCGGTACACCAAGAAGGATTTGAATGTTTCGTTCTCGGATGTGAAGCAAGTCGGCGATGACAAATTTTCGGCCGTTGGCGATGCGGTAGTCGAAAAATACTGGTCAGGCGGCGGTGCTAAGGTCGATTTCGCTCTCCTACCTGCCGGCAAAGGGAAGACAGTTAAGCTCGTCGGTGTTCGCGCACAATTATAACTCGAGCTAAGGCCCGCACGTTATTGCTACTATTCTTGCAATTGATATCTGCAACTAACCGACTGCGAATTCGAATTGTGCTTAAAGTGGCGTGCCTGGCAACACTGCTGGCTTCCAGCTACGGCGTGGCCGGCCTTGATTTGAACAATCCCACAGCTCTGGCCTTTGATCACTCTGGGAACCTCTTTGTTGCGGATCATGCAGCTCAAATAATCTTTAAACTTACACCCGATGGGACAAGGAGCGTTTTTGTTACCGGGGTTCGCTTATCCGACGGCAATGGGCTTGCGTTTGATGCGGCGGACAATCTCTTCGTGTTAAGCCCAAGCGGGAAGTACCACGTCGGCGGCACGATTCTCAAATTCAATCCGGACGGAACCCGCAGCACTTTTGCCACCGACGTGGCCCTTCCTTACAGCCTTGCAATCGACCCGTCAGGCAATCTCTTTGTCTCGGATTGGGACACTGGCTCGATCTATAAACTTACTCCAAAGGGAGAGAAGAACACTTTCGCTACAACGGAGATCGCAGCTAAGATCCTGGCTTGTGACCAGGCGGGCAATCTTTTTGCCGGAGTTCCGCTCAAACATAGTATCTTCAAATACGAACCTCGCGGAGTGAGGAGCGACTTTGCTGTGGGTGTAACAACCCATGCTTTAGCTGTTGATAAGGCAGGCAACGTGTATGTCGGTGAAACCGGAAACACGATCTTCAAATTTACGCCGGCCGGCGCTAAAAGCGATTTCGCGAAGGTAACAACTTCACCCCGCAGCTTTGCCTTTGATGCATCAGGCAACCTGTTCGTTGTGGAAAGCTTTAGCGGAGCCATTTCAAAGTTCGCTCTCGATGGCACAGAAAGTGTGTTCCTAGCCGGTCGGCCTGTCCCCGAACCGCAGGAGCAAGAGGCAGAATCCGAAACATCCGAAACTGATTCCTCTGCGGGCTTGCCAGATAAATATGCAAAGAACTATCTCATCGCCCGTAGCACGATCTCGCCGGACAAGAAGTTTGGTGTAATTTACCCCACTGTCGATTACTACCAATCGTCCGATAATGCGAAGGATTACGTCGTCGCCTTACAGCCGTTCAGCATTCTCGGCGCACTGCAAGCAGAGGAACCCTACTTTCAACACCAAAGCAATGGCGGCATCAGTGCCGAATGGTCGGATGACAGCTCGGTCGCACTTATCACGCTCGACGGGAAGTGGGGGCCGCACGACGTTTTCCTGGTCGAATTTCACAACGACAAGCCGAGCCGGATAACGAACCTTCTGGGCAAAGCGCGTGATCTGTTGCCGCCTAACGGTCGCAAAGCCATTTTCATCGAGGATGAGGATACGACGTTCCAACTCGACGGCACCAGCCGAGTCGTCATCAATGGCAGCGTGCAAACTAGTCCCAACGATCTGGGCTTGAGCCCTGATGCGTGGAATGGGCATGTTGACGCGGCCTGGGACGTCAAATATGCAAAGTTTACCTCCAAGGAGGTATCGGGACGGGAGCGTGGTGCTGACGCCTACCGCAATCGTGGACAATCTGCTGCCGAAGAGAAACGCGCTAACTCGGCGGAAGATGTTCAGAAGGCTATTGGGTTGACCTCAAAAGGTTGGGACTACTACTTATCTCTGGCTTGGTATCATCTTTTCGATCGAAAACCTCATGAGGCCATAGCAGCGTCTCTTAAGGCTTTGGAACTTTCTCCGCATAACGCGGCAATGATCAAGGTCGCTCTCGCCCACAGCTATGTCTTCGATAACCAGTTCGATAAGGCGAAGGCAATTTATTTGGAAAATAAAAATGCCAAGCTTCGCGACGACGAGCGGACGTTCAGTCA
>QHOR01000005.1:6273-6645 GCA_003219395.1 Verrucomicrobiota bacterium
CTCATCCTGACATGGAGAAGATCAAGGCGTTGCTCACTAGTGAAAGACAGACGCGATGATCATTTCCAAAGAAGTAATGGTTAAACACAAACCATCCAATGAAATGAAAACAAAAATTGGCATTCTAGCGTTGGTCGCACTGGCTACGCTCTCTCCGTACATACGCGCTCAAGAAACTTTTCGCGGCGGAGTTGTCTATGGTCCGAAGGCCGCATTCAAAATCGATGCGCCTGACGGCTGGGTTTTGGACAACAACTCTGGAGTCAAACAAGGGCTGCCAAGTGTCCTTTACCCGAACAGTTCCTCCTGGGCTGACGCGAAGACGATCATGTACGCGAAGATAGCCAGCACTGAATTTGAGGGCGTAAACGA
>QHOR01000006.1 GCA_003219395.1 Verrucomicrobiota bacterium
CTGATAGGACTGGTTGTAGCTGCGCACAGAGGGGATGGTTGAGAACATCCCACCCTTGGGCGCCGATAAATTGACGTACTCGAAATTCTTGAAGTCGGCGGGATATTTCAAGTCACCAAACGCTGAAATGCCATGCACCTCGGCTCCCGCAGCTTCGTCCGCGGCACGTGCCGGGGACAACCGAAACGCCGCCAGCGCGCCCGCACCGAGGCCGAGAACATGCCGGCGGGAGAAAGCGGCCATGCGCAAAGGACTCCTCACGAGCGCTTGCCGATCCGCCCGGCCTTCTCGGCGTCGTACCACCACAGCGACGGCAGGCCCGAACGGGCGTATTTCGGCAGGTCGGCGTGGCTGAACCGGTCCCAGCGCGCATAACGCGCGAAACCGTAGCTGAATTGCGGGACTACGTAATGGTTCCAGAGCAGCACGCGGTCGAGCGCCCGGGTCGCAGCTTCCAGGCTCGGCCGATCGGTGGCGAAGATCACCTTCTCGATCAGCGCATCGATGGCCGGATTCTTGATGCCGATCGAATTGCGCGAACCGGGCGCATCGGCTGACTGCGAACCCCAGAACTCGCGCTGCTCGTTGCCGGGCGACAGCGATTCACCCCACACTTCAGTGATCATATCGAAATCGAAGCTGCGGGTGCGCTGCTCGTACTGCGCGGCGTCGACGACGCGGATCGAGGTGGTGACGCCGATGCGCTCCAGCGAAGGCTTGTAGAAAAGCGCCATGCGTTCTGCGGCGGGGTCCTGCACAAGGATCTCGACCGTGACAAGCCGGCCTGAAGAATCCACCAGCTTGCGGTCCTTCACTTCGAAGCCAGCTTCCTTGAGCAGCTTGGTTGCCTCACGCAGATTGTTCCGGACGTTCTCGGGATTGCCACCAACCGGGTTGGTGAAAGCTGTCGTGAATACTTCCGGCGGCACCTTGTCCTTGACCGTTTCCAGAATCTGCAATTCAAGACCCTGCGGCACGCCGGAGCAGGCGAGATCGGTGCCTTCGAAATAGCTGTTGATACGCTTGTACTGGCCATAGAAGAGCTGCTTGTTCATCTCTTCGAAGTCGTAGGCGTAGTTGAAGGCACGGCGCAGCCGCGCGTCCCTGAACTGCTCGCGCCGCAAGTTGAATACGAAGCCCTGCATGCGGCCGGAATCCGTGATCGGGAATTCTTCCTTGAGCACGCGCTTGTCGACGACCGCCGGAAATTCGTAGGCGGTTGCCCACTGCTTGGCAGAGTTTTCCGCGATCCAGTCGGCCTGGTCGGCCTTGAATGCCTCCAGCGCCACGTTGTTGTCGCGGTAGTATTCGTAACGCATCTCGTCGAAATTGTTCTGTCCGATCCGTACCGGCAGATTGGCGCCCCAGTAATCCTTCACCCGTTCGAGGGTGACCGACCGGCCGGCGACGAAATCCTTGATGCGGTAAGGCGCGGAGCCGAGCGGCTTCTCCAGCGTTGTCTGGGAGATGTCGCGCTTGCGGCCCTGGTCGTCAGTACCTTCCCACCAATGCTTCGGCAGCACCGGGAATTCGCCGACGATGGTCGGCAATTCGCGATTGCCGGGGCTGTCGAAAGTGAACTTCACATCGCGCTCGCCGCTTTTCTCGGACTTGATCACATGGCGGTAATAGGCCGAGTAGAACGGGCTAAGCTTCTTCAACGTTTCCAGTGAGAAGATCACGTCTTCCGGCGTAATCGGCTTGCCGTCATGCCAGCGCGCTTCCTTTCTCAGCCGGTAGACAACCCAGGAGAAATCATCGGGATGCGCCGCGGCTTCCGCCAGCAGGCCGTATTCGGTGACGATCTCGTCCTGCGACTTCGCCATCAGCGTTTCGTAGATCTGGGGCGCCGCGGCCGCGATGTTGCCCTTGATGCCGGCAACCGCGAGGTTGAAATTGTCGAAGGTGCCGAGCGAGATCAGCCGCGCGACGCCGCCCTTCGGGGCATCCGGATTGACGTAATCGAAGCGCTTGAAGTCGGCGGGATATTTGACGTCGCCGAACAGCGACAGCGCGTGACGCCAGGCCGGCTCGGCAGCGGATTGGGCCTTGGCGGTTTCGATCGCGGGAAGGACCCCAAGCGCCGGGGCCATGGCGGCAGCAGCGCCGCTTTGCAGAAGGTGTCGTCGGGTAATTGCCAAAATGCGAATTCCTGTTGTTGGCGATTGAACGTGGACGCCCCCGGATACTCAAGCCCCGATCATTGAGGACCCATTATAAGGCAGGGATTATAAGGCAAGGATTCGGCCGATTATGTTGCTTTTTCCTCATCTTGCCAGCCCGGAGACGATATCGCTGCGGCGAAAGGCCCCGGTAACAAGCGCGCGATCCCTGAAACAAAACGGCCAGGCGATGCCTGGCCGTTCGAAAGCTCGTCTGGTGCGGCCAAGCCCTGATGCGGCCAAACTACTTCGATGCGGTCGGCAGCGGGACCGGCTTCTCCGACAGCGAGCGTAAATAAGCAATCACGTCGGCGCGTTCTGAGTCCTTCTGGATGCCGGCAAAGCCCATCGCGGTGCCGGGGATGAAGCCCTTCGGATTGGAGATGAACTTGTTGAGGTCGTCAAAGCTCCAGTCGCCGCCCTTGCCCTTCATGGCGGCGGAGAAGTTGAAGCCGGCCTTGCCCTCGGCCTTCTTCTCTCCGACGATGTTATAGAGGTTCGGACCGACGCGGTTGGGGCCGCCTTTCTCAAAGGTGTGGCAGGCCGCGCACTTCTTGGCGGCGGCGGCGCCTTTTTCGACCGAGGCGGTCTGCAGCAATTTTTCGATCGGCTCGGACGGCGCAGCCGCCGCCGCGCCAGCCGCACCATGGGACGCTTCCTTCACCGCGATCTCGAAGCCCGGCTTCTCCAGCGCCTTGGGCGTGAACACCGCTTGGGCGGCAAAGCTCGTCACCAGGACCAGAATGCAGGTGCCGAGGATGGCGCCGAGGATTTTGTTGAGTTCGAAGGAGTCCATCGTGGATCAGGCTCCAGGCCGGAAGGTCACGAAAGGCCGGAGGAAAACGGCCGCGGGGAAAGGAAACAGCCTCAGGAATCAGGCTTTCGCGCCGCACCCTCAGCAGGGTTCAGATATCGGTTTGCCCTGCCTCTGGCAACCCGGTAAAACGCGCCAACTTCCGACCGATCCCCACTATTTCCGGCCGGTTTCTGCCCGGCCAGGACCTGCATTTCCGATGCCCGAAAACCGCGTTCTGGTGCTGATCCCTGCCCGCATGGCGTCCACCCGCCTGCCCGGCAAGCCGCTCCTCGATATCGCGGGGCTGCCCATGATCGTCGATGTGTTGCGCCGGGCGGAATTGGCCGGCATCGGTCGGGTGGCGGTTGCAACCGACACTGCGGAAATCGCCGCAGCCGTGCGGGCCAATGGCGGCGAGGCAGTCATGACACGGGCCGACCACCCGTCCGGTTCCGACCGCATCCATGAGGCGGCGCGCCTGCTGGACCCCGAGGGAAGTTGCGAGGTCGTGGTCAATCTTCAAGGCGATTTTCCGACTATTTCGGCCGACAACATCCGCGACGTGCTGTCACCGCTCGACGACCCCACAGTCGATATCGCCACGCTTGCCGCCGAGATTCATACCGAGGAAGAGGCCCTCAACCCCAATGTGGTGAAGGCGGTCGGCTCGCCGGTCGAAGGGCGCCGGCTGCGCGCGCTCTATTTCACCCGCGCCACCGCGCCCTCCGGCGACGGGCCGCGCTACCACCATATCGGGCTCTACGCCTACCGGAGGGCCGCCCTGGAACGGTTCGTGTCGCTGCCGCCCTCGCCGCTGGAGAAACAGGAAAAGCTCGAGCAGCTCCGGGCATTGGAAGCCGGGATGCGCATCGACATCACCATCGTCGACACCGTGCCGCGCGGGGTCGACACGCCAGCCGATCTCGAAACCGCCCGCCGCATGCTGGCAAAAAATTGAGTGCCTGCTAGAAGCGCGCCAGGAAAGACAACATGACAAAAAAGCTGAAAATCGCATTCCAGGGCGAGCCGGGGGCCAATTCCCATATCGCCATCGTCGAGGCCTACCCCAACGCGGAACCGCTGCCGTGCTCGACCTTCGAGGACGCGCTGGCGGCGATCTCATCGGGTGAGGCCGATCTCGGCATGATCCCGATCGAGAACTCGGTCGCCGGCCGCGTCGCCGACATTCATCATCTGCTGCCGGCCTCGGGGCTGTTCATCGTCGGCGAATGGTTCCTGCCGGTCCGTCATCAATTGATGGGGCTGAAGGGCGTCAAGCTGTCCGACATCAAGTCGGTGGAGAGCCACGTCCATGCGCTCGGCCAGTGCCGTCGCATCATCCGCAAGCTCGGCGTCAAGGCGATCGTCGCGGCCGATACCGCCGGCAGCGCCCGCGACGTCGCCCAGCGCGGCGACAGGAGCGTGGCCGCGATCGCCTCGCGGCTGGCGGCACAAATCTACGGCCTCGATATCCTGGTCGAGGACGTCGAGGACGAAGCCCACAACACCACGCGCTTCGTGGTGCTGGCGCGCGAGGCGGATTGGGCGAAGCAGGGTTCGGGGCCGCTGGTCACAAGTTTTGTTTTCCGGGTGCGCAACTTGCCGGCCGCGCTCTACAAGGCGCTCGGCGGCTTTGCCAC
>QHOR01000007.1:0-437 GCA_003219395.1 Verrucomicrobiota bacterium
CGAATTAGACGCCGCGACGAAACAAGAATCGATACAGAAGCAACAGAATCATGGCGCCGACGACGGACATGATCCAGCCAGCGACATAATTTTCTCCGGCAAAAATGCGACCGATCCAGGTACCGACGAACGCGCCGGCGATGCCGAGCAGAATTGTGATGATGCACCCGCCGGGATCTTTTCCAGGCATCAACAATTTGGCGATGGCGCCAATGACCAGACCGATCACCAGAACCCAAAGAATAGAGTGAGCGCTAAAGTCCATATGAGACGAGTTCTAACGGATTCACTGCGCGACGGCAAGACCTAAGAAATGATGGCTGCGCAGCGCTGGTGTTGGTCAGAGTTGAATCACTTGTGCTGAGTGAATGTCTTCGCTCGCCCGAATTTCCGTTAACAATTTTTCGCCCGGTGCAGTATCGAGATTCAACACCGTA
>QHOR01000007.1:450-5576 GCA_003219395.1 Verrucomicrobiota bacterium
ACATTGTCGCGATGTTCACGCCATGACCGCCCAACAACGTGCCAACACGTCCAACCATGCCAGGGCGATCGGTGTTTTCCAACACTAGCACGACACCATTCGGACGTGCTTCTACCGGACGACTATTAATGCTTATGATTCGTGGAGTAATACCGAAAAAGGCGCCGCCGACCGAGACGGCCTTTCCTTCACCGGCAGCGGATAACTCAAGCATGTCAGTGTAATCTCCGGGGGCGCTCAGACGCGATTCGCTCACTTTCAAACCAAGAGTTTCGGCGAAACTGGGCGCGTTGACTTCGTTGACTTCGCTGCCGCCAGCCATTTGGAGGAAGCCCTTCAAAATTGAGCGCGTAATTGCCGTCGTATCGACTTCATTGACTTTGCCGCTGTAGTTGATGTTGAGAGTTTCCACGCGCTTTGATGCCAGCTGCGACAGAAACCGGCCTAATTTTTCGCCAAAGCGCAGATGTGGTCCAATGATTGCCAGCGTTTTCGCGTCGAGACTGGGCATATTCACTGCATTGCGAATGGTGCCTTCGAGCAGCGCGGCACGAATGGAATGCGCAATTTCAATCCCGACGCTCTCCTGTGCTTCCGCCGTGGAAGCACCGAGATGTGGCGTAAGAACAAGATTGGGCGCGCCGCGCAATGGAGAATCGCTCGGCAGCGGTTCAGTTTCAAAGACGTCCAGTGCCGCAGCGGCGACATGGCCAGCTGCCAAAGCTTCACCGAGCGCGTTTTCGTCGATCAAGCCGCCGCGCGCACAATTGATAATGCGGACGCCACGTTTGGTTTTTTGTAATCGTGCTGCATCGAGAATGTGACGCGTTTCTGCGGTAAGGGGCGTGTGCAGCGAGATGAAATCCGCACTCGCAAGTAAATCGTCGAGGTCGTCCACCAGCTCCACCTGCAGGCTGCGAGCCCGAGTCGCGGAAAGATACGGATCGTAAGCGATCACGCGCATGCCGAAAGCAATAGCGCGCCGGCTGAGTTCGCTGCCAATCCGGCCCATTCCGATTACGCCCAGCGTTTTGTTGTAGAGCTCAACACCTTCAAAACTTTTTTTGTCCCAATTTTTGCTGCGAACGTTTGCGTCCGCCTGTGGAATCTTGCGTGCGGCTGAAAGCAACAGCGAAAACGCATGCTCAGCCGTGGAAACCGTATTTCCACCTGGCGCATTCAGCACAATAATGCCGCGGCGCGTGGCCGTCTCGACGTCAACGTTGTCCACCCCCACCCCAGCTCGCCCGACCACGCGCAACTTCGTGCCTGCATTTAAAACGCCGGCGGTGACTCTTGTCTGGCTGCGCACGACCACTGCGCTGAAGTCGGTAATGAGGCCGACAAGTTCGTTCTCGCTTAGCCCGGTTTTTACTACTGTCGCAACTGCCCCATCGCGAGAAAGCTCATCCACTCCACGCTGTGAAATTGCATCGGCGATGAGGACCTTGGGTGGAGTCACAGCAGTGTTAAGCGTTTTCAGTGTCAAGCAGAGCAAAATGAAGGCTCTGACTTAAGACTTAAGACTTAAGACTTAAAGCTCAAGACTGTATTTATCCGTAAATGAGCAGATGGATCGAATCCGGTAATTGTGTCGCGACGTTCGTAGCCACGCTCCCGCGGAGCAGCTTTGTCATGGCAGTGCGTTGTGAAGCGCCGATGATGAGATAATCGATGCCCAACGTGGCGGCAAGATCAAGGATCGTTGTGGCCGTGTCCTCGCTGACGGCATACAGCGGGAGTACGCAGATATTGCGCTCGGCGGCAAGGTTGAGCATGGCTGACATTATTGCGGCTGCCTCGGGATCATCCTGCCATTTGGGGCGCCCGCGAACGGTCGGGCCGCGTGCGTAAAAGACCGCGATCTCTTTCACGTACAAAACATACAACGTGGCATTGCGCAGTTGCGCCTCATCCAATGCGAATCCAAGCACCTGGGTGATTCCCCGCGCGGCTACCATGATTTTGTGGCCTTCTTCCAACCGCGTTTGCACTGCGGTATGGAGATCGGGCGTGACCATTTCTGCTACTTTGCGCGTGACTGTGAGCGTCTTTAGCCCGGAGAGCTGATGCGAATAGGTTCGGAACCCAAGCCCGATGCCTAGCACGCAAAGCGCGAAAAAGAGCGCGTCAGGTTTCGTCTTTGCGATCGTCAGTTCAACTAACGAGAGAACAAGGAACGTGGCGCCCATGATCAGATGTTCGTACAGTCGCAGACCGAGGCGCTTGTTGAATGTGCACGCACCGAGATTGACTGAAATGGCACCGACGACCCCGATGGCATAGAGGCCGGCAAGCGTTTCAAACTGTCGCGTCACGGTGAGCACTAGAATCGGGATTGCAACAGCGATAATTAGCGGAATACCCGGCACGCCGTGCCTGTTAAGCCGCGCAAATTGCCGCGGCATCTCCCCGTCCTGTGCCATCATGTAGATCACCCCAATCAACGCGACGATGGCGGTGTTCACTGCGCTAACGAGAAGAAGTCCGAATACAATCCCGACGAAAAGTGAAAATCCATGACCAAACCACGTCCCGCCGACAAGAGTTGCATAATATTGCCCAACAAAGCGGAGCATGTCCTCTTTGTGCGCCTCCAAGTCCGGTGCGTACAATTTCGGCAACGAGAGCATAGCCCAGCCCAGCAGGGCTGTTCCCCCGACCACTTCAATCGCCACTGGAATAATGGCTTTCGAAGCCGTCCGCGTGACTTTCGGATGATCCGGAGTCGAACTTGGATCGAGCTTCATCACACCGGTGAGGTTGGCGACTGCTTCAACACCGCTCAAAGCGAGGATTACGCCCACGAACTGCACCCAAACCGTACCCAGGTCAGTATGACGCGGCTCAAGATGGGCGACATTCAAATGCGGAACGCTTAAAGCAATCGTGCTGACCACCACGATTACGGCTGGAATAGCCAGCCAGATGGAGACACTGCCGCTGTGTTTAGGGCCGAAATAATTGACGACCCCGAGGAGCAAGATCACCGCCATCGTCGCCTCCGGCGCGTAGCGAGTCGAAACACCCAGATAGGTGACACCCGCCCACCCGCTGAGGGCTGCGGTCACGATGAAATTGGCGATGAGCAACAGTGCGCCGACTGACGCGAGAAGGCGGCTCTGCTGACGCGCGGCGGAATAAACACCGCCGCCATCGGGAAAATGAGCGCAGACGATGATGTAATTAAAGCCCACGATTGCCGTGAGCGCGCACACAGCCAGAATGATGGGAAGGGATGCAAACCCGGCCGCGACAAAGGCAAGCCCGAGAACGTAAGCTTTGCTCGTACCCCAATCGCCATACAGCAGTGCCGCGGCGCGTTTCCAGTCAACATTGCGCGGACGATGCACGCCCGCACGGGTGTCGAGAATAATATCTTCTACCAGCTGCGCCATCCCTGTTGCTTGTCACTCTCCATTGGACGCGCGTTCACTGGCAAGTCCTTTTCTGAACGGGAGGACTTGAGGGGGCGAACCGATTATTGCGATCCGAGTCAAACTTCGACCCGTGCGCCTAATTCGACGACGCCGTTTGGTGGTAGGCAGAAGTAAGAAGTAGCATCGCCAGCATTGCGCGTCATCCATGCGAAGATAGAACCGCGCCACGAGGAGAGGCCGAGTTTGCGCGTGGCAAGGATTGTTTCCCGGCCGATGAAATAAGTGGTGCGCATGGGATCAAAACGGAGGCCGGTTTGTTTTAAGCCGGCCAGCGCGCCAGGCACATCAGGTTTCTCCACAAATCCGAAATGGACCTGTGCGCGCCAGAATCCTTCATCCAATTTTTCCAGTGCGACACGATCTTTGGCGTTGCCAATATAAGGCACCTCTTCGGTTCGGACCGTGAGCAATACGACCTGCTCGTGCAGCACTTTGTTGTGTTTGAGATTGTGAAGTAAAGCAAGAGGCGTCCCATATCGGTTCCCCGACATATAGACTGCGGTCCCCGGCACCCGTCGGATACTCTTCAGTTCGGGTACAAAAGTATCGAGCGGAATGCAGATTTCGCTCAGTTGGCCGCGAAGAACGCGGCGTCCCTTTTTCCACGTCAGCATGAGGAAGAGAATCGCGGCCGAGACGAGCAGCGGGAACCAGCCCCCGTGTGCCACTTTGAGCATGTTCGCGCCGAAAAATGCCAAGTCTATCGTGATAAAAAATACAGCGATCGGTAGAGCGGCCGCAGCTGGCCAGTGCCACCGGCGGCGAGCTACGACATAAAACAAAACTGTAGTGATCAGCATGGTGGTCGTGATGGCTACGCCGTAAGCGGCCGCGAGATTACTCGACGTTCGAAAGCCGAGCACGAGCGCGATGCACGCGAGCATCAAGCCCCAGTTTACCACCGGCACGTAGATCTGTCCGATAATGCGCGCTGAGGTATAGATGACTTTCAAGCGCGGGCTGTAGCCAAGTTGGATCGCCTGCATCGTGAGTGAGAAGGCGCCGCTGATGATTGCTTGTGATGCGATAACTGCCGCGGCTGTCGCGAGCACCACCATTGGATAGAGCGCCCATGAAGGCGCCATTAGATAAAACGGATTTACGGCAGCCTCTGGCTGGACGAGCAGAAGCGCTCCCTGTCCGAAATAATTCAGAGTTAACGCCGGGAGAACGACAACGAACCAGGTTAAGCGAATTGGCGCTGTTCCAAAGTGACCAATATCTGCGTAGAGAGCTTCGCCACCAGTGACGACAAGGAACACTGCGCCGAGCACCAGGAAACCACGTGAACCATTGATCATGAAAAATTCGAACCCATGCGTCGGATTAATCGCGGCGAGAACTTGCGGCGCACGAATGATTTGCTGAACTCCCAGCAGACTGATTGCCACAAACCACAACATTGTGATCGGCCCGAACACTGTGCCCACACCGGTAGTGCCGCGCGATTGGAAGAAAAAAAGTCCAATCAGAATGGCGACGGCAATCGGCACAACATAGGAATCAAACAGGGGGGTGGCGATGTGCAGGCCCTCGACTGCGCCCAGGACGGAGATCGCCGGAGTGATCATCCCATCGGCATAAAGCAACGCGGCTCCGAACAACCCAAGAACGAAGAACAGTTTTCCACGCCGTACCACATCGCCCACCAACGTCGCCAGAGCGAGAATTCCGCCTTCGCCCCTG
>QHOR01000093.1:0-4937 GCA_003219395.1 Verrucomicrobiota bacterium
CGAAGCCCACCGGTGAGTTTTTCGAGAGGCGTACGATATCTGAGTACCCCACATTTCAAGCAATTCGATCACGCGGCGAGATCGATGGGTTGCTCGATCGGCTTGGTCGCAAGCGTCTGCCAGCCGTCAATCTTGCGCATGCTGATTTGGCCGGAGGCCAACAACGCCCAGAACAGCATGGCCGCGGTGTCTGCCGATGGCAGCACGGTCTGCGTCTTGATCCGTCGCTTGAACTCCTCGTGCAATCGCTCGATGGCGTTGGTTGTTCGTGCACTCTTCCACTGACTTGACGGCAATCGCGTGAAGGTGAAGAGCCGGTCACCGGCTTCCTGCAGCGATCAGCCGTGACACTTGGATTGCAGACCACTTCCCACCACGTGCGGCTGCAATGGCCCACAGTGACTCAGAACCGGCCGCCTGTAGCTCTTTATGTCGAGGCGAGATCGGAGATGCCCGGCCGCGTGCCCGCTCCTGTAGAACCGCCCTACCAGCGGCTCGCGCCTTTGAGGAAACAGCCTTTAGACATTCGTTGCTTCAGCTATGATCCTATCCAACTCGGTAATATTGGCGGCAATCTGCTCGATGTGCTGATTAGATATGTCCCTTTGACCTGACTCGCCCGTCTCAAAAATCTGAAACCGACCTGATTGCAGCATTTCCCGCTGCATTTGAAGCCTCTCACGCTCGCGCTTGCACCAAGCAAGTAGGTTGATCAGGGTGTCAGCCATGGCAGGAGTCCTGCATTTGTTTTGCCCTAGTATCGCGCCACGGCAACAACCACGATCATGAAAATGAAGACCGTGATCAGCGCGCCAATTGGACGACGAATATCCTGCGCTGTTGCGGGTTCTCAGTCATCACTGTGCAGGCGAGGCTCAGCAGGCGGGATTAACGTGCCCGCGCAGTGGAGACACGATAGCACGCTTTCGGAGCACGGGTCCGGGTGGAGTCGGCTCACCTCTCTTCGACGCTCGCGAAGTGCTGCCGCTCGGGTTGACGACCACCGTTATGGCAGCTGCCACCGGCTGCGGACATGGTAGGCGAGAACGCGGTCCAGCTACGTCGGCCTGCGTCTTCCCGGCGGTTGGGCGCGCCGCTTTACACCGCGCTTGCGATGCTTCCCGCGAAAGGGCGGCTGATCCGCTGCACTGTTCCGGGATCGACGCCAAATCGACTTTCTGGACGGCGATCTCGATGAAGTATCGAGAAAAGATGCAATGATTACAGGCTAATAGTGGCTTGTATGCTGGCCGGAGCTAGCCGAGATCGTCCAGTGATCGTGGGCTGGTCGGCCGCACATCGTGGCCGGGTTATCGATGAGAGTCTCGGGCAACTCCCGAAGAAACGGGCAGCCGCCCCACGCGGCTGGCAAGGACCGAATCATCACGCACCCAAGCGGGGACGAAACAGGGTGGACCACCACACGATTCACTGGGCGAAGTTGGGGCAATGTCGGTATACTTGAAGTCAGTATCCGTTTGCAGTGATTGCACTTTTCTCAAACGCGATGCCACGAGGCGCGAGCATTTTTTTCGTCGGCAGGCCGATCACCACCGTGTCATACCGTCACCAACTTTCGCCCATAGCTCCAGCCATAAGCCATCCAGCCATAAGCCATACTTGTCTACAAGGTGCAAAAAGATATATTCCGGGGGTCTTTAAGGCGGTCGCTCGTGAGGGCGAAGGGGAATGCGTATGGAAAAGGCTCACGATTATCGGCGTTATGCCGCCGAATGCCTGCGACTTGCACAGACGATTTCGAGCCCCGCTGAAAAGAACACTCTGCTGCAGATGGCTGAGACTTGGCGGAGAGTGGCAAGCCAAAGGGAGAGCCGTAGCCTCTCTAGCGGAAGTGGGAGGTCTTATAGCGTTTCGGACCCTCCCAAATATAGTAATGCCAAGCGCCGTTGCGACGTAGACGTTTGTTCTTGATTTCAGTTTCGTAGAGGGACCAAGAATGCTTATCGTCGTTTTTTTCAAAAAGATGTATTTTTCCATCGGACAAATGTTGTAGGACGATTTGATAATTTCCGACGACCTGCGACCATGAACCGGTAGGTCAATTCGATTGCAGTCCAGCCCTCGCCGTCAGGGAACTAATGCATTTCAGTCAAATAAAATGCCGTGACTTTATCACGCTGCTCGGCGGCGGCCGCGCGGAGGGATTGCGTCGTCGTAGTGCTGGGCCCCGCGTGCATGGCGGATGGGGTAGACCAACATGCTGTCTGACTTGCCGCACTGAGCACAGAGGAACGCAACAAGGCCGGGAGCGCCACCCATTGGCAGGATTGTTGCGATCTCTTCCATCTGCCGCTGACACCTTTTACAGATCGATTGCTCCGGAAATTTCATTGTGGCCCCCTTTCACACGTCTGAATACGGAGAACCGGCGCGCCCGGCTCGCAGCCTAGCAAGATCACCAAACGAAGTTCGCCGATCCGTGGCGGAGTCACCCCGACGGCCGCGCGCATATCAGCATGGGCCATACCCGAGAACGGAATCTCAAATCGAGTGCAAAAGGAAGGCCTTGGTTAAATCCGGGAAAATCGCTTTGCTTATTAACCACGCCCCTAGCGCGTTTCGAGCAGTTTTATAGTAAGAATAATCTGAGGCCCTCTTCAGTGTGTTCCACCTATTGCTGCGCCTCACGCAGTCACGCTCAGTAGCCAAGTAGGATACTTCGATAGCCGACTTTCTGGGAAGCAATGCTTGTTTCCGGCAGAGTCCTTGCTCCAGGGGTGCGATTACGATTGCCTCTCGTGTGCTCTCCACGATCGCTTTCACCTCGTCCTGCTCCGGCTGCGGCACCCCGAACTTTTGCAGCGTTTGCTGTAGGTCGTCCATGAAGCTGCGCCATTCTTGGGATCAGGTGCCGATGGGAATGTCCATCGACCGACCGGAGTACTGCTGCGGCCCGCCCGCAGCTTGGCAAAGCATCTCGGTCACGAAGTATTTGAAACCAGCCGCCGATACCCGGTGCTGGGCCTCATCAACGCGCGGATTCGCATTGAGCCGCTGGGATCTCTGCAATTGATGGCCCTCGCTTCCCCGGTAGAGATGATCAGGGTACTTGCAAGGAGTGCACGGACTGCAATGTTTTCCGCATAACGCGCTTTCGCGGACGGATGACCGCAGCATTCCAAATTGATAAGACCAGGAGGCGGGAACTGACACAGGGAGCAGGTCAGGATGGTGTCACCGACTACCTGACCTGCGTCTTGATTAATCCGCCTCGGCGGTGGTCATTGGCCAGTCCGTCATTTGCACCCGCGCGACCAGCTGGTATTTGCCCCCCACCGGCTTGAAGATGGAGGCTTCGCCCTCCTTCACGTCGAACCAGTCCTTGCCCAGGGCGTCCACGATGTTGGGTTTATGCGTGATAAAGAAATTGTTCTTGCCGCTCTCGGGTGCCCGCGCCAGCATGGTGCGGAATGCTCCAGCTCGCCTGTTGTTCTCATCCGGAGTCACCACGAGACCGCCCTCTGTCAGGTCGACTGTCCGCTCGATGTCCTTGAACCCTGCCAGCACGGCCGTCTCGTAGGCGCGATTGAACTTGCTCGTGTAGACCTCCCCAATGGGCAGACCGAGCCGGAGAATCGAGTCGCCGAACGCCTTGGCCAATTCCTTGCCCTTATCGTTGAGATTTCGCTGTTTCGCGACGTTATCGAAGTTGAAGGGATCGACATCCGCCTGGTTCGAGAACGTTGCGCCATGCCGGACGACGATGTTGTAACCGCCCGTGCGTAACGATTGGACCAGTTGCCTGGTATCCCGAATCACGCCGTCTTGATGATCCTGCGATTGCGCCAGGCACGGTGTTGATATCGCCAGCAAAAGGCCGGCAATCGCGCCCAGATAGCCCGCTGCTTTTGTTGAAAAGAACGTCATCTGATTTCTCCTTCCCGCTGCTCACATCGCGACAAACACAAGGATTGCGCTTGAAAGCGACACATCCCATAGACTCGCACCAAGGAGCGGATATTCCGTGGTTGACGCGATCGTGACTAGACACGATAGTTTCAGGTGGGTTCGGACTTCATTGTAATATTGCACCGTCGTCGATCCCTTTCGGTGCCGATGTCTATCTCCACGATATCCTTGGGGAAGATGAGATCGAGCCCCCAGTCGAGCATGATGCGCAGCTTTCGCTCCCCCTCTCGGAATCAGCGAGAGGTTCAGTGCGCGCCACATCATCCAGGCGATCAGGCCGGAGAAATCGACCCCCAGAACATTGGCAACCCGCGCCAGCGCCCAATCGCCGCAACTTTTCCGAGTTCCTGGAAGACGAACGGCTTCTTGTCGCGGCCGTGGATCGCTGCGCGGATGCGCATAGATGGTCAGCACCGGATTGATTCCCCGCGCAACGACTTCCGTTCTGGTTCCACAACGGCGGTTATCAGCTCGGAGCGTGCCTCCTGTCCTATGGCAAAGGCGACCTTTGCCGCCCCTCCAAACCGGAAGGTTCGACGCGTTAACCTCGCTTTCACGTCCGGGATCGACACTCGTTCGTGAGTGGAGGCGTGAGGACAGGTCGATGGATGATGCGTCCGGCAAGTTTGTGCTTGTCATGCTGCGCGCCGACCAAGTGCGTGTGCATCATAAAAAAACGAAACACGAGTATAAGTTTCATGTTTCCGGCGATCCGCCCGAAGTAGGGATGTGCGCGTTGCATCCAAATCCGGCGGCACCGATCGATCCGAGAAATTACCGGGAAGAGGCCCGGGCGGCCGCGCAATGGTTTGTTGCCAAGCGCAGCGCGTCTCACATGCCTGTGTTGGGCGTACGCCCTAGCTTTGGTTGGATAAACATGTAGGCACCGTATGTGCGGCAATCGCCAAGTCTGCGTATGCTCTCGGGCGCTCGCTTCGAGCCGAAGGAAGGCACCCGCCTTTCCGTACCCCGGAGGAAAGTCATGGACTGGTTTAGCCAGACAACAT
>QHOR01000093.1:4967-5359 GCA_003219395.1 Verrucomicrobiota bacterium
CGTTCCACTAACCTACAACCCTACCGCCTGCTTTGGGTCATGTATGGAGCGCGAAAAGGTCGGAGTCTTTCCGCTGCGGGCGCATAAGGTTGCGTCCGTCCGTTTCATGAACTGCAAGGGGTGATGACGACATTGATGCGAAACGGTCGAGACCGTCGATCGGAAAACCCATTTCGGGTCACGCGAGGAAACTGCTGCACCTTCGCGACGGCGGCCTTATCAGATATCGCAGGGGCCAAGTGTTTCGATTCGCCCGAAGGCAACATGTGCGGCTTTCGCCCGAACGATATCAATTTACGCAGCGCGCACTCGATGTTCCGGAAAAGACGAAGACGGCTTGTCTTCAATCAGCAGCCCTTCGGCCTCGAGCAGCAACTCCAATTTGACGACCG
>QHOR01000094.1 GCA_003219395.1 Verrucomicrobiota bacterium
TCAATTTTATTGGCGATGGACTGCGCGAATATCTGGACCCACGTCAACGCCGTCGCTAATTTTAGATTGGAATCTTGATGGGGCGGCTAGAGGGGTTCGAACCCTCGACCTCCTGATCCACAGTCAGGCGCTCTAACCAACTGAGCTATAGCCGCCGTAAGGTAGAGGCAATTGTATCTGGCCACGCGCGATAAGAGCAAAGAGCTAAGAGCAAAGTTTAAGAGCCAAGTGCCAAGCGCGCTTCCTACTTTGCCCTTTGCTCTTGGCCGCACTTGCAGTATCCTTCGCACGCCTGCTGAAACCTTTCCCTGGAGTGAGCCATGAAAATCAAAGTCCGTCTGCGAACTATTAGTGTTTGCCTGCTCGTTTTGTGTATTGCCGGCGCTCTCTCGCGCCTCTCAATCGGAGTTCACGCGCAGAAACAGAAAAACGCCAAGACCGCGCATCCGACCGCACCGCCAAAGGGCGATTCGAAAGTCAATGCCGGTCCAAACAACGAGGCCTATGCCGCCAAGGTCAAGGAATACACGACCGAGTCATACTTCATGACCGAGCTGGTTGATCACCTTCCGGCCTCCGACAAGATCCCTTCGCCCGACAAGATCAACGGTTATGAAGCCGGCGCGCCGGGCCACCTGACTTACTCGAAAGATCTCTATCGCTATTATCGCGAGCTGGAGAAGACGTCGCCGCGCGTGAAGGTCTTCACAGCGCCCGAGAAAAGCGAAGAAGGAAAGGAACAGTTGCTAATCGCGGTGGGCGACGAAGCGACGCTGGCAAAGCTGAGTCGCTACAAAGACATCACCGCGAAGCTCGCCGATCCTCGCAAGGTCAGCGATGCCGAAGCGGAACAATTGATTGGTGAAGGCAAAGCATTCTATTGGGCGTCAGGCTCGATCCATTCGCCCGAGACCGGCTCATGCGAGATGTTGATGGAACTTGCTTATCGCATCGCCACGGAAGAAAGCCCGTTCATTCAGGCGATTCGCAAGAACGTCATCGTGCTGATCACTCCGGTGCTGGAAGTCGACGGTCACGACATGATGGTCGACACTTACAACTACCGCAAAGCTAATCCTGGCAAGAACACGCCCTCGCTGGTCTATTGGGGCAAATACGTGGCGCACGACAACAATCGCGACGGACTGGGAATGGCGCTGGCGTTGTCGCGCAACCAGATGAAGACGTTCATCGAATATCATCCGACCATTCTGCACGACCTGCACGAATCAGTTCCCTTCCTTTACACCTCGACCGGAACCGGACCGTACAACGCCTGGCTTGATCCGATTGTGATTGATGAATGGAACATTCTGGCGTACCACGAGATTGAAGAAATGACTAAGCGCGGAGTGCCGGGAGTATGGACACACGGATTCTACGATGGCTGGGCGCCGAACTACATGTTCTATGTAGCGAACGGTCATAATTCGATTGGCCGTTTCTACGAAACTTTCGGTAACAGCGTCGCCGATACACAGGATCGAAACGTAGGAGCGCAGGCGCAACGTGATTGGTTCCGCCCGAATCCGCCGCAACCGCGCGTGAAGTGGTCACTGCGCAACAACGTCAATATGCAGGAGTCAGCAATCTTGCTGGCGATGAATTTTGTGTCCAACAACAAGGACCGATTCCTGAAGAATTTCTATCTGAAGAGCAAACGATCCGTGGCCAAAGCAACGAATGAAGGGCCCGCCGCATGGGTGGTCCCATCTGATCAGCCAAGAGTAGTCGAAGCGGCCGACATGATGAACCTGCTGCGCCTGATGGGCGTCGAAGTTCATACCGCCGACAAGGAAATCACGGTGAAGGATCAAAAGTATCCGGCGGGCTCTTATGTAATTCGCATGGATCAGCCTTATTCACGTATGGCTGACATGATGCTCGACACACAGTACTACAACGTGAACGACCCGGCGCCCTATGACGACACGGGTTGGACGCTAGGTGCTATGCGCAATGTGAAGACGGTCCGAGTAACCGACAAAGCGGTGCTGACGGCGCCCATGACGCTGCTGAAAACCGATGCGAAGGTAACAGGTAGCGTTTCAACGTCTGCCGCCGCGCCGGTCGCCTACGTTATTAATCACAACGCCGAAAACACCTTGATGTCTCTGCGTTACAGACTGAAAGACCTGAAGATCAATGCGGCTGAGGATCCCTTTGAAGCCGGGGGCCAGAAATTCAACGCTGGCAGTTTCATAATCAAAACTGCCGAGAACAGCGGCGACCTAAAACAAATCCTGGCCGGACCGGTCGGTGATTCAGGTCTCAAAGCAGTCGCCGTTGAGAAGCTTCCTGAGATTAAGACCCATTTGCTGGCCGTGCCGCGCATTGCGATTCTGCATACGTGGACCAATACCCAAAATGATGGCTGGTTCAGAATCGAATTCGACCGACTGGGAATTCCTTACGACTACATTTCCGATCAAGTGATTCGGAACACACCGAAGCTGCGGGACAAGTACGATGTCATCATCTTTCCACCGGTCGGCGGTTCAGCACAGACAATCGTCAACGGTATTCCGATGCGTGGCGATCCGATTCCGTGGAAGGGCAGCGACGTCACGCCTAATATGGCGTTGAGTCCCGACCAGACTGACGACATGCGCGGCGGCATGAACCTGGCCGGTGTAGTCAACCTGAACAAATTTATTCAGGATGGAGGACTCTTCATCCCGATCACCAATACTTCACACATACCGATCGATTACGGCATTGTCACCGGCGTGAATATTCAGACCACGCGTCAACTAAACGCGCGTGGCTCCGTCTTCAACGCGACCTTCTCCGACAAACGAAGCCCGATTGCCTACGGCTACGGCGATACTCTGCCAATCTATTTCAACCAGACTCCGGTCTTCCAGGTCGGCGGAGGTGGCGGCGGCTTCGGAGGTGGCGGCGGCGCAGGGAGTGGCTCCGGCGGCAACGGCGTGACATTCCTGATCTTCGTCGGCCTTTTCCTCGCGTTCATCCTCATCTCGACGCTGACCGCGCGCTGGAAGATCCGCCAGATGCGCAAGCGCCGCGCCGCGCGTGAGCGCCGCGTCGAGCTCGCCTCGGCGGAGGCCGCCGCGGACGACGCCGCGTTCGCCGCCGACGAGGTCCGCGGCGAGGCGGAGGCGCTGCTGCAGCTGCTCGTAAAGGCGTGGTCCGCATGCGACCGCTCCGCGCTGCAGCGGATGCTGGGCCCCGACCTGCTGGTGGAGTGGGAGCGCCGGCTGGGCGACTTCGAGCGCAAGGGCTGGCACAACGAGTGCGAGGTCGTCGAGGCGCCGAAGGTCGAGTACCTCGGGCTCGTCAACCGCGCCGACGACGCGGACGACCGCGTGACGGTGCGGATCGAGTCGCGCCAGCGCGACATCGTGCGCGACCGCGCCGGCAACGTGATCACGCGCAAGGGCACGAGCTCGGAGATCGTCACGGTGGCCGAGTACTGGACGCTCGGCAAGCGCGACGGCCGCTGGGTGCTGCTCTCGATCGAGCAGGACGCCGAGGGCGCGCACAACCTGGACGCCGAGATCGTCGCCTCGCCATGGGGCGACGACAGCCGCCTGCGCGACGAGGCCGTGACGGAGCTGGCGACCGCGGATGCCGTCCCGGAGGACCAGATCGCGCAGGTGGTGGACCTCGACTTCGACGGCACGGCGCGCGCCGCGGCGCTCGATCTCGCGATGGTCGACGGCCGCTTCGCGCCGGAGGTCCTGGAGGCGGCCGCCCGGCAGGCGGTCGCGGCCTGGGCCGAGGCGGTCGACGGAGACGACGCCGCGCTGGAGCGCGCCGCGACGCCCGCGGCCGTGCGCGAGCTGCTCTACGGTGCTGACGCGAGCGAGCGCACGCGGCTCGTCGTCCGCGGCCCACGGTTGACCGCGCTGCGGATCACCGCCCTGCACGCCGACGCGGCGCCGCCCGCGATGCACATCGAGGCCGACGTCACGGGCCGCCGCTACCGCGAGGACCGCGACACCGCCGCCGTGCTGTCCGGCAGCAAGGATCGCGAGACGAGCTTCACCGAGCGCTGGACGATGACGCTCGACGGCGACGAGAAGACCCCGTGGCGGATCGCCGAGACCGGCGCCGCCGCGCCGACGTAGTGGCGGCGCCGACACTTCTCGCGGTGCCCAACGTGTCGGAGGGGCGCGACCTCGCAGCGCTCGACGCGATCGGTGCGGCCTTCGAGGCCGGCGGCGCGCGGCTGCTCGACCGCCACCACGACCCCGACCACAACCGCGCGGTGTTCACGCTCGCCGGGGAGCCCGGGCGGCTGGCTCGCGCGATGGTGGACGGCGCCCGCGCGGCCGTCGAGCGCATCGACCTCACACGCCACGAGGGCGTGCACCCACGGGTCGGCGCCGTCGATGTCGCGCCCATCGTCCATCTGACCGACGAGGACCGCGGCGCCGCGAATGCCGAGGCGCTCGTCCTCGCCGACGCGCTCGGCCACGAGCTCGGCCTGCCCGTGTACCTGTACGGCGCGCTCGCGGGTGGGCGCTCGCGCGCGGAGTTGCGCCGGGGCGGGCCGGAGGCGCTGATCGCACGCACGACACCCGACTACGGCCCGCGGCATCTGCACCCGACCGCCGGCGCGACGCTCGTCGCCGCCCGGCCGCCGCTCGTCGCGTTCAACCTCCGGGTCGACGCGCCGCTCGACGAGGCGAAGCGGATCGCCGCCGCCATCCGCGAGGGCGGCCCCGAGGGGCTTCCTGGCGTGCGAGCGATCGGCCTCGCCCTGGAGCGGGGCGGGATCGTCCAGGTGTCGACCAACCTGGAAGGCGCCACGACCGCCGCGCAGGTGGTCGAGGCGGTGCTCCGGCATACGCGCGTCAGCAGCGCCGAGCTCGTCGCGCTCGCCCCCGAGAAGGCGCTCGCCGGCTTCCCGGAAGACCTCCCGCTTCACAACCGCGCAACGATCGAAGAGCGGCTCTATCCTCGGTAGCACCATGGCCCAGACCAAGCGCAAGCGCCGGACCAAGCACCGCGGCAACGCCGCCGGCGGGATCGAGGCGCGCGGGCGCACGAGCCGCAATCCGAAGCTGTCGCCCGCCGAGCAGAAGAAGCTCGCGCGCGGGGAGCGGCTGAACCGGCCGCCGACCTGGAAGAGCGCGGCCACGA
>QHOR01000095.1 GCA_003219395.1 Verrucomicrobiota bacterium
ACGTTGTCGAAGCGGGCGACATTGAAGAAGCGATGAACGCGGCCAGCGCGGTTGGCGACGACAGACTCCAATCCAGATCGCGCGGTTACGTCGTGCCCGATTCGTTTACCCACGGCACTTCCGAACAACGCGTCCGCTGGTTTCGCCGCGGCTACGAGACCGGCGATATCCGTCAGGGCGACACGTTTAACTCGCCGGATCTGTAGTACTGTGGTGGCGGACCTCGGCTGCAAACGCTCTAGCGGCATTCTCTCAACTCCGTAAGGCAGCGTGACTCCCACGGAGCTTTACCAGACCCGACCCACGCTATGTGAATCGGGTCCGATGTCTTCCCGATTTAACTTAGGCTTTGGCGCCGACCAATACCGGATTCGCAATAAGGAATGAATCCAACTGCGCCGCGAGGGGGCTCGGCAATTTGGTTTTCAAGAAACCAAGCGTCACTTGCACTGACTTCTGCGCGTTTTCCTCACTGATTCCAGTTTTCTGGACGATTACGTTAATTAGTTCTTTCATAGTGCTGCGAAGATCGCTCTCTTGACGTGCTCGTGCGCGCAACATGTTGCCAAGATTGGACCGTTTCTTGCGCCCACTTGAAAAGCGCGCGCAAAATTGGCTGGTCGGCTAATGCTAGAATTGCTAATCGCCAAATTTCTTGAGCCAACCTCCATATTTCACCGAACCGTTTTACGGAAATTACTGCTTTCCACTGGGGTCGTGCAGCAGTGGGCACGGGCAATCGTCGAGCAAGGCGATAACTTCTTGCATCGACAACACATGAGTTTCTCGCTTGGAGCTGATGCTTTGTGGTACGAAGCTCGGCAAGTTGTCGCTCGTCTTGACGTTGTTCGCGAATCTTACGGCCGACGACAGCTCTGAAGCTGTCCCTATCGCGACCGATTACGAGAAGCTTATCCAAATTCATTGTTTTTAGTTCCCAGGTAGCTCGACGTCGGGCTTTAAAATTCGCACCGTCATGAAGTGCGAATGCGTTTGTGCCCACTCAAGCGCTTTCTGTTTACTGCCGAAAAACCGATCAATAACAATGGCATTACGCTCGGCCGCCTTCCGTCCAAGCGAGCGCGCGGCTTTGCGATTGATTACATCTGGTCCGCTGTCTACGGCGACACACTGCTCCGCATCGGGAAAGACAATCTTACTGCCATAGGGAATTCTCTTTGGATCAACGGCGCAATGTTCTTCGCGCAGTCGTGTACCGTGCCAAGCTGCATGCTCGCCTGAACCTTCCCCATGCCCGTAAACCGTGACCCGTGCCAAAGTTGACTGCTCATTGGCAAACAATTGACACGCCAGGAGGAATATGAATCCGACTGCTGTAACTAACTTTTTCATCTTTTCCGCTTATCTGGGCCGCGGCAGATCGGAATGTGGCAGAGGAAAAGATGCAGCAGTCTCTATATAAACTTCGTAAGTGGGTCACTGTTTGGTCCCGTATTGCCGTTTATCACGAATCGAAAACTGCGAACCTCCAATAGCGCGTTGGTCGAATTAATCACCCTTCTGTCACAATCGCGTGTATGCGAACGTTGGCAGATCGCGTTTGTTGCCGTCAACGATCCGAAGGCGAAAGTCGAAGCACCGCGCAGCGACATTGCCTTGTCGCCGGTTACTCGAAAGCAAAGCGTATCGCCAGACTATGCAGCAGCAACATTGAGCGGCGACTTGAAGAAGCGCGGCGCGCCGATCGGAGTCTATCCTAAGCCGCTTACGATACATGAGCTGTACCCACTGTCGCTGACTGTGGCCTCTTAGGTGTCCGCCTCTGTTTCTTTGTCATCCAGCCACGACGTGGGAGCCGTTAGATTGTTAAACTTTGCTCGTGGCAACACCACTTTGTTCTTCCCAGCGCCAAGTATTGTTGGCGGTTGTACTCGGAATACTCTCCGGTGTTGCTTTCCTCAGCTCTTTCACTCTCTATCGGAAACAGGTCCAGGCGCTCGTCACAAGGATTCGCGGTGCCGGGCAATTGATTTCTACTTCCCCCAAGGAAGTCGCCGGCTTCTACCCCTACTGGAATTTAAGCAAGGTGACCGAGCTCGACCTCCCCCATCTATCTACCGTCTACTACTTCGCCCTGCACCTGAAACGTGACGGCCTTTTCAAGGAAAACGACGCAGCCTTCTCCGGCCTAAACTCAAATAACGGCAAACTACTTAAGGAAAAAGTGCTGCAAAATGACGCACGCTGGGGCGTGACCATTGTGAATACGTCTGCAAACTCTATCACCCGGAACATTAATAACCCCGCTCGTCAGCAAACAATCATTGATAACACAATTAAGCTAATGAAGCAGGAAGGTTTCACCGCGTTAAACATCGATCTTGAATATGTTGGGCGACGCAACAACAGGCGTAAGAAAAGCTTTACCACCTTTGCCCAAAAACTCACTCAGGCTGTGCACAGAGAAATCCCTGGTTCCACTGTCAGCCTGGACGCGTTTGCCGATTCTGTCAGAAAACCGCGGATATTCGATATGAAGTCTCTCGGCGAAATTCTGGATCACATTATCATCATGGGGTACGATTTTTACCCGCTCGCTTCCAAAGTAGCAGGCCCTGTCGCTCCGCTCACCGGCAAAGAGCGTCATGGTCATGACGTCATCACCAGTGTCAATGACTATCTCTCCAAAGTTCCTTCCCAAAAACTTCTTTTGGGCGTGCCCTTTTATGGTTACGACTGGCCCACCGGAAAAGGTGACAGAGGGTCGGCTGTAATCTCTTCCACCGAAGGCCCGAAAGTTTCCTCGTACGCGCGAAGCGTTGAAACTGCTCAGAAGAATAATTGTGTAGTCAACTTCGACGACGAATCGAAAAGTGTCTGGTTCTCCTATTTTGACAAACAAAACCACACCTGGCGCCAGGTGTGGTTTGAGAACGAAAAGAGCCTCGGATCAAAATTTGACCTGGTCAACCGAACCAACCTCGGTGGAATTGCGATCTTCGCTCTGGGCGACGACAGCAGAGAGGCCAAACCGCTCTGGGACGAGGTCAAACGCAAGCTCAAAACGCGCTGAACTCAGCTTCGTCTCAAGGTATTCGCCACCAGCGGTACCCAGGTTGAGCCCGAATGACCGTACTGGTTCTATTCAGTGAGGTGGTGCCTTTGCCCGGCTTCTATCCGAGCGAGGCTTTCAGATCCACAACGAAGTTGTTTTCAACCAGGTGCTCACTTTATGTGATGACGACGCCTTCACCAGCGCGACGCTCGAGAACATCCAGCGTTCCGGTGAATGCTGGTGTGGCGGCTCAACCCGGCATGGAAGAGCGGTGATCCGAATCAGTGTGTGCGATTGGGCGACAACGCCAAAACAGATCGTACTCTCCGTGCGCGCTTTCGTGAAAGCGCGAGCTATAGCAGCGCGCTGAATACGTCGCGCTGGGAAGCCGACGGATAGACGGGCAAGCCGCGGAAGGCGCGGTGCGGAGCTGGGCAAGTGAGGCATCAACACGTCGCGATTGGGCATCGTGCGCGTAGACGGCAACGCAGCTAGGGAATGCAAGTCGGCTCGACCTGGCGCAAGGTCGCCGCGGCGACCGGGTGATCAATGTTCGCGCCAAGACGCCGCAGTGCCAGCCTGTCAACGGTCGCTGCCAAGATTTGTTGACTGACCCCTATCTAACCCCACTACGGCCGCGGTCGTGGGCGCGGAGTGGGACGAGTCCTTGGTGTAGGAGTAGCCCTTGGCGACGGTGTAGCAGTTGGTGTCGGTGTGGGGGTAACAGTTGGCGTCGAAGTAGGCGCGGGAGTGGCTGTAGGTACAGGTGTAGGTGGCACAGTGGGAGTGGGTGTTGGAGTGGGTGTGGGGTTACAAGGCCCATACAATTCCGCGCTTGCGAGATCGCTGCCGGCGCTGTTAAGCCCACCCGCGGCCAGCACCATCCCATTGGGCAGCAGCGTCGCCGTATGGAATCGCCGCGCGGTGTTGAGGCTACCCGTGGCCGCCCAGGTTCCGCTTGCCGGATCGTACAGTTCCGCGCTGGCGAGGATGCCGCCTACTGGGCCGAATCCCCCTGCAACTAGCACCATCCCGTCGGGCAGTAGCGTCGCCGTGTGTTGTTGACGCCCCGCGTTGAGATTGCCTGTGAACATCCAGGTTCCGCTCGCCGGGTCGTACAGTTCCGCGGTCACGGAAACACTGTTAGGCCCTCCCCCTGCAACCAAAACTAGCCCGTTAGGCAACAGGGTCGCCGTGTGCTCTTGTCGCCCGCTGTTAAGGCTGCCCGTGGCAGTCCAACTCCCGTTCGCCGGGTTGTACAGTTCCGCGCTCGAGAGAGTGCCGCTAACGCCAGTTCCCCCCGCAACCAATACCGTGCCATTGGGCAGCAACGTTGCCGTGTGCAATCGTCGCGCGGCGTTGAGGCTGCCCGTCGCAGCCCAAGTCCCGGTTGCCGGGTCGTACAATTCCGCGCTCGCGAGTTCGCCGCTTACCCCAAATCCCCCTGCAACCAACACCATGCCGTTCGGCAGCAGGGTCGCCGTGTGCGAAGTGCGCGCGGTGTTCAGATTGCCGGTCGACATCCAAGTCCCGCTTGCCGGGTCGTAGAGTTCCGCGCTTGCGGACACATTAATAGTGTTATCGAACCCCCCGGCAACGAGCACGATAGCATTGGGAAGCAGCGTCGCTGTATGCTGAGCGCGTGCGGTGTTGAGACTGCCGGTTGACATCCAGGTCCCGCTTGCCGGATCGTACAGCTCTGCGCTCGCGAGAACGCCGCTCACGCCGAATCCCCCTGCAGCCAAGATCACCCCATTAGGCAGCAAGGTCGCCGTGTGAGAATCCCGCGCAGCATTAAGGCTGCCCGTAGCCGCCCACGACGAACACCCCGCCGGCTCTAGAGGAGCTGATGGTGCTGATTGTTGTTTCAGCACGTCATGCTGTTGCAACAAGGGGATCTTAACGTCCCGAGATTGCTTCTCGGCGTGTGGTTGTCCAAGTGCGCGGGGGATCATTTGGATAGCCAGGAATAGAAGGACAAGGAGACCCACCCTCCAACGGAGACTTGTCAGAGTGGTAACGGTCGTTGGTTTGTTCATTTGATTTTCTGTTAGCACCAATTGTTCTGCAGTGTCTTGTTTATCGGTTTTA
>QHOR01000158.1:0-486 GCA_003219395.1 Verrucomicrobiota bacterium
GAACGCCTGTCAAAAACGGACGCTACCCCAGCGGTGACAATGCATTAATCAAATAAATGCGAAGCCTTATCGCTCCCTTACTAGCTTTAGTGGCAGTAATGTTGTCGCCATTGAACGCCGACGCCGCGGATCCCCTGGTCGACATTCGATCGGTCGATCCAACGATTATTGTCGAGCTGCGTTATGCTGGGAAAAACAATCTCGTCGGATACCCGCTTTACCCCCAGGGAACATCCGCTCTCGCGCGTCCTGAAGTCGCTTCAGGCTTGGCCGCGGCGCAGGCGTTTCTGCGGCGGTACCAGTTTGGGCTGAAAATCTGGGATGCGTACCGACCTGTGACAGTGCAGGAAAAGCTTTGGCACGTGTCCCACAACAGCGATTACGTTGCCAATCCGGGAATTGGCGTGGGATCGCTGCATAGCTGGGGCGTCGCCGTCGACGCTACGTTGGTGGACACGTGGAATCGTCCCGTGCGAATGCCCAGCG
>QHOR01000158.1:507-6259 GCA_003219395.1 Verrucomicrobiota bacterium
TGGCGTTATGCAGGCCGTTATACCGACGTTCGTGCGCACGTGCATTTGCTCCAGATCGCCATGCAAAACGCAGGGTTTTGGGGATTGCGCACGGAGTGGTGGCATTTCACCATTGCGAATTGGCAAAAATATTTGCCGAACCAAACGGTACGAACCGCGCAAGTCTGTGGGACCCAATGGCAAGGCAAGTTATGATCGCGAGCTTCCTGCGCGGTTTGCAGCAGCCGGAATACGTTCATGTGTTGCTCAATCCATTGCCGGTTTACGGGTTGCTCGTAGGCTGGATTGGGCTGGTCATCGGCCTGGCTTTAAAGAGTCGCCGCGCGCAAATTGCAACGCTCACGCTCGTGCTACTTAGCTCTATTTCAGCATGGCCTGTTTACGAATTCGGCCAGCAAGGTTACGACCGTGTTTTGTCGATGGCTGACGAGCCCGGGGGAGCGTGGCTCGACGAACACATGCACCGCGCTGAGAATCTCATTTGGGTTTTCTACGCCCTCGCAGCCTTGAGTGCGTTTGCTGTCGCTGTGCCAATCAAATGGCCCAGATCTTCCATGCCGCTCGCCATCGCGGTAGTTTTGCTCGGTGCGGTGACCTTGGGAACGGGGGCTTACATCGCGTACGCAGGTGGAAGGGTTCGCCACCGCGAATTTCGAAATGAACCGCCGCCGCCAAAGAGATCCGAATACGAGCATTAACCAGTCGTTGCGGAAGAGGCAGTTTGTGATTCTAGACGAGCGAAGAATCCAGCTACTTCAACCAATTCAGCAGTCAAGTTAGCGTGACAAATCCAATTGCTTCGGCCGCCAAATCAGTATGCGTAATCAATCGAAGTAGCTGGATGCTTGGCTTCGCTTAACATGACAAGATCCGCGGTTCCGCTTCATCGCATCGACCGTTCAATGAACTCATGAGAACTGAGCTTGATCACGCCGAGCGCAGTGTCGAACAACAGAGCGTTTCCCTCAAAAGGCCGCTCGGACTTGGCGATCTCGTTTTGACGCAGATTGTCTTTGTCGTTGGCTCAGGCTGGGTCGGCACCGCTGCAAAGCTTGGAACCTCGCATCTCTTTTTCTGGCTGCTTGCGATTTTACTTTTCTACATTCCGCAAGCCGCTGTGGTGATTTATCTGAGCAGACTGATGCCTTTGGAAGGCGGAATTTATCAATGGGCGAAGCTCGCGTTTAACGAATTCACAGGCTTCATCGTGGCTTGGAACCTTTGGCTTTTGTCGATCATGGTGATCGCCATGGGCGGAATGTTCATCACAACTAACATCTCCTATGCCTTGGGCGATCCAGCCGCGTGGATGCGAAATAGTGCCTGGTGCGTTTCGCTCATCAGCATTGTGCTGGTAACCGGCCTGGGATGGACCGGCGTTCGTGGGCTGTCCTTAGGCAAATGGGTGCACAATATCGGGGGGTACGCGATGTTCCTCGCTTATGGTGCTTTGATTGTGCTGCCATTTGTTAGTCTCGCTCGCGGCAATCTCAGCACGTATCGCCCGCTTGCAATCGCTGCGCCCGCGATGCCGCTATTCTATTGCTTTAATATCTTTAGCAAACTCGCAGTGGGCGGACTTAGCGGATTTGAATATGTTGGCATTATGGCCGGTGAAGCTCGTGCACCGGCGCGCAACATCGGACGCTCCGTGATTATCGCAGCGCCGATCATCGCGCTGATGTTCATCCTCGGAACGAGCTCAGTTTTGGCTTTTATCGGAAATAACCAAATCGATCTAATCGGCCCCGTGCCGCAGACGTTGCGGCTCGGTCTGCATTCGTTCCGAATTGCCGGCGCAATCGCATCGGTGGCGATTCTGCTGATGATAGTGCGCTCGATATCTTCGAGGAGCATTCATTTCACTGGCAGCTCCCGTTTGCCGATGGTGGCGGGCTGGGACCAGCTGCTGCCGGTCTGGTTTTCGCGTTTGCACCCGCGTTACAAGACGCCGATCAACTCAATCATGTTTGTCGGCGCGATCACGTTGGTGATTGCCGTGTCCAGCCAGATCGGCGCAGGGTTACAGGAGGCATTTCAACTTGTGGACAATGCCGCCAACGTTTTTTACGGAATTGTTTATGCGGTCATGTTCGCAATCCCAATTGCAGGCGCAGCCGCAGTTCGGAGGGGCGCGCGCATTTGGTTGCGATTGGCCGCTGGTGCCGGACTGGTGGTATCTCTGCTGGCAATCTTCTTCACCATCTATCCGATCATTGATGTGCCTAATCCGTTGGTTTTCGCCGCAAAAGTCATTGCGGTGCCGCTCTTAGCCAATCTCACCGGCATGACTATTTTTGCGATTAACTACAAACGTCGGGGCGCGATTTGAAAATCTGTGGCTGTACGCCAGCGAGATTTTTAGCGGCAGTTATCGATTACCCAGCGCAAATAATCCGGCGATCCGCTGTCGATCTTGATGCAGATCAATTCCGGAACTTCATAAGGATGAAGCGAGCGCAGTTTTCCTTCTAACGCTGCCAGTCGATCCTGAGTCGTTTTAAAGAAGACCATGACCTCACCGGCAGTCTCGATTTTTTCTTTCCAGCGGTAGATGGAATGAACACCCGGCATGAGATTGGCGCACGCTGCCAACTCTCCCGCAACCAGTGTTTCGGCAATGCGGTTAGCTGTCTCCACATCCGGAAAAGTGGTGACGGCCAGTAAGACTTGATCGGCCATTGCTCAGACAACGGTAGCTGTAGCTGATCGATTGAACGGCTCACTCCGTCCGATCGACTGCGAATGCCTGAACGGCTCGCCTCGGCAAATCCAACCGCCACCAAGGACGACGTCATCGTTATAAAACACGGCTGCCTGCCCCGGAGTCACGGCCCTTTGCGGATCGTGCAGCCGCACGCGGGCACGTCCGCCGTCGAGCGGCGTCAATGTAGCGCGTGTCGCTGGATGACTGTAGCGAATCTTTACTGTTGCTTCGATTTCGTTGTCATAGCCGGACTCGTTGACCCCGGCGATTGGATGCCAATTTGCTCGGTCGATCTCGAATTCGTCCGTCACCAAATCATCAGCATCTCCGACAATTACGCGATTCATCGCCGGATCCAGATCGACAACGTAGCGCGGTCCTGGCGAGCCGCCCGGCAATCCTTTTCGTTGGCCAATCGTGAAAAGCTCGATGCCGTCGTGTTCGCCCAGGAAATTCCCGGCAACATCGTAAATCTCGCCGCGGTGAAACTCATTTTCGCCCAAATGCGAACGCAAAAATGCCTTGTAATCGTTGCCGGGAACAAAACAGATTTCCTGGCTATCCGCCTTGTCGGCAACTTTGAGGTCTAACGAGTGCGCGATCTCGCGGATTTGAGGTTTGGTCATTTCGCCGAGTGGAGTCAAGGCACGTCGTAGTTGGGCCTGGCGCAAACTGAAAAGGAAATAGGACTGATCTTTGCGCGGATCGCGCCCCTTTCGCAAAATTGCGTGATCAGCGCGTTGTTCAATGATCGCGTAATGCCCCGTCGCGATGTAGTCGCACCCCAGGGCGGCGGCTTTGCTCCAAAGATTCCCGAACTTGAGCTTCTCGTTGCACATCACACACGGGTTTAGCGTACGGCCGGCCTGGTATTCGCTCGTGAAATAATCAATGACCAACCGCTCGAACTGGTCGGCCTCATCGACAACGTAATGCGGAATACCCAGCGAATGCGCCACACCGCGCGCATCGGCGACTGCTTGAGGCCCGCAACATTTGTCTTCCGCGCGCGAGATGCAGTCCTGCGGCCATACTTTCATGGTAACGCCGATGACCTCGTAGCCTTGCTGGCGCAACAAATATCCCGCCACGCTGGAGTCCACTCCCCCGCTCATCCCGAGTAACACGCCTTGTCGTTTTTGATTCATCTTGAGCGAGCAACTTCTATCAAGAGAGGCATGAGTCAATTTCGTAGAAAGCCAGGCTGGCAACCTGTGTTCCTCCCGGCAGCGCCACGAGGCGCCGTTCATACAATGCAAATTTGAAAGATATTTGACGCGTCCCGGTGCTTTGGCTAGAAGCCTCCGTTGTGTTCGTGACGGCAAATCCAAAGAGCAGATCCACGCAGCGGACGCGATCACTAATTTCCGCGCTCCTTTTCATCGCAGCTGGGCTGGTTGTGCTGGGACGCATGGCTGTAGCGATGGCTTCAGGTGAAACCGATCGCATCCGAGGAGGGTGTGATCCTGTAGTGATTCCGCAGTTCTTCGATGCCGTTACGCCACCGGCGTTGCCTCCTGGCTGGTCAAGCACCACCTGGGTGACATCTAACGCTGGACTGCCGAGTCCGCCTGTCGATTCACTCCCTAACGCCGCATTTGTCGATGATCCGGCCACCATCAGCGACACGCAGCTTCCTTTCACCTAGTATACCTGTTAAAGCCGATGGCAGCCCCGCGCGGGTGTCTTTCCGCAACAACTTCAACTTGCAGGATGGCTTTGATGGCGGCGTGCTCGAGATCAGCTTTGATGATGGACTAACTTTTCAAGACATTCTTGCTGCCGGCGGCACATTTGCCACTGGCGGTTACAATGAGACGATCAGCACTTGCTGTGGCAATCCCCTCGCTGGCCGTCAGGCGTGGACTGGGAACTCAGGCGGGTTTATAAGCACTACGGTAAATCTCCCGTACTCGTCACTCCCAATTATCCTGCGTTGGAGAATGGGAAGCGATAGCAGCGTTTCTGGAGAGGGCTGGCGGGTCGACAGCGTTGCCATCACTATACCGTGTCCGCCGCCGCCGCCGACTGGTCGGGGACGCCCGACGCCGCATCCTCGCCCAACTCCGCACTAGGAGGCATCGAATCAGTGATTACCGAAGGTCGCTTGGGCGAGTTCGCAAAACACGTTGTGAGCCAACGATAACTGCCGTGGAGCACGGCTTGCTGGCAAGGCGGTAGCCTGCGCTTCCTGGAAAAGTGACGCTCCGCTATAGCTTCACCGCGCGGCTTACGAACGGACTGCCGCGCAAGGTGAAACGCCAGGGATAATGTGCGGAGCGCGTGATGCCAATGCGCTTGTCTGCCACCACATCCGGGGACGTCTCTGCGTTGCGAGCGAAACAGTGTCGCGGATCGGAACACAAATCCATTTCATGATGGCGATTGGTAATGCCAAGCGCCTGCGTGAGCTTACCAGGCCCCGAGCAAAGACGTTTCACATCGTCGAGGCCACGACGTTTCTTCATTCGTTCGATTCCTCTCTTCGGCTCCAGCGCGCGAATCAAAACGAAACCGTTCTCGTCGCCTTTCACTAATACGTTCAGCATCCAGTGCATTCCGTAATTGAAATAGACGTATGCCGCACCGGCATTGTTTCGCTCGATGAAACTGCGAGCGCTCGGCCGTGTAAAGGTATGTGCGGCCTCGTCGTTGATCGCCGCATATGCTTCGACCTCGACAACGAGCCCTGAGCAATCGCCCCAAATTAGTTCTGTGCCGATCAATCCGCGCGCACAACTCAGCGGATCACGTTGGAAAAAAGACGCACGGACGATCTTGCTCTCCACCGGAAGACTCCTTACTTAATGGATCGGTGTTCCTTCAAGATTTCGACAGTCTTATCGATTGGCAGTGCCTCGACTGTGTGCCCATTCCCGCTCATTGTCGTCGCGCGAAACATTGAGTTGTAAATGGCTTCTTCGGTCGCTTCTATCACAGCCAGAAACAAGGGCGACATTGCGTCATTGGTCAGGAGTTCGACATGTCTCGTCGTCGGCTTTTCCGAGGTGTGAATCCGCAACTGGGACGCGGTCGAGAAGGCGA
>QHOR01000159.1 GCA_003219395.1 Verrucomicrobiota bacterium
GGAGTTTCGCCTGTGCTGGCGCTGTTGATTGCGACCATTCTACGCTATTCCGAGAGCGGAAAATACGATTTCGCTTCTGCGTATCACATCCCAACGTTCTTGTTTCTTGGTCTAATCGTGGCGATGTTTCTCGGGCTGACCAACAGTGCGGATGACATCATCCGGGACCGGCCTGTGCTGCAGCGCGAACGGAATGTCAACGTGCGCTTATCGTACTATGTGGTTTCGAAGACCCTCACACTGGGAGTTTTTGCCCTTGTTCAGTGCGTTCTTTTTGTCCTGATCGGCAACTACATTCTGGAAATCCGGGGCATGTTTTGGCTCGATCTCGCCATCATGTTCATGACCGCCATGGGTGGTGTTGCGCTGGGTCTGCTCATCTCTTCGTTAGTGGCCGATCCAAAGACGGCGGCAAACATCGTGCCGCTCGTTTTAATTCCGCAGATCATCATGGGTGGCGCGCTCATCAAATACGAGGATATGAATCGGAACCTTGGACTGCTTTATTCCCTTTCGCATTGGTTCTCCGAACATCCGAACGCGGACAAGAACAGGAAGACGGAAAGTAAGCTGCAGGTTCCGCTTGTCTGTCAGTTCATCGCCATGCGCTGGTCCTACGAAGAGATGATTGTTGCACAGGCCAAGCTCAATCCACTCACGCGTCGGCAGGATCGCGCCCAGCGCGAGATCGACCGGCTGGTGGCGAAGCAGCGCAAAGACCCTGAAGCAGACAAGCGCCTGAATGACCTCAAGGAAACACTCGCTCTGCTCTCTGGTCTCGAAGCAAAATCGGCGGGCGAATTGGATCATTATCTCGGGCTGGTCGATCAAATCCTAAACGGCAAAGGGCCATTCGATCGCGCGCTGTTCAAGAATGCCAACGGTCCCGTCACCGCCGAGCAGATTTACGTGAATCAAAAGGTGTCGGACCTGATGTCCAATGCCGAGATGGACCAGAGCGATTACCGGCGCGGGAATAAACCAAACGTATTTTTCGGTGCGCAGAAACGTTATTTCGGAATCAAATTTGGTGTGTTTTTCTTCAATACGGCTGTTCTGATCCTGTCGACGCTTGGATTGCTGGCGCTGCTGCATTGGATCTTGCGGAGAGAACTCGAAGTGCGGAGAAACTAAATTTCATGTGTAGGGCGGGCGCTCCGCCCGCCATTCCACGATTTGGCAACGGATGCGGTTGCCCTACAACGCCGAGCGGCGTAACAAAAGGCATGAGCAAATCAAAAACAAAACCGGCCCGCCTTATGGTGGCCACGAGCGAGACAGATGCTGACATGCTTTACGCGACGAAATTCTGGGCGCCGGACCCTTTCATTTTTCTGGAACGCAATGGCAAACGCACGCTGGTTCTGAGCGATCTGGAAATAGATCGCGGACGCAGGCAAGCCGATGCAGATGAATTCGTCATGTTCAGCGAGATCGAACGCGAAGTGCAGGGAAAATCCAAAAAAGCGCCGCCATACGAAAAAGTCCTGTCCCATTTCCTTAAGAAACGAGGCGTAAAATCGGTAGTGGTCCCTGCAAATTTCGCGCTCGGCTATGCGGAGGAACTTGCGGCAAGCAAAATCCGTGTACGAGCGACGAACGGATTTTTCTGGCCGGAGCGCGGGGCTAAATCGGCAAAGGAAGTGGAAATGATGAGCCAGGCGTTGCGAATCACTGAAAAAGGACTCAAACGCGGTATTGAAGTTTTGAAAGCGTCCAAGCCCGGCGCAGGAAAACGATTGCGCTGGAACGGCAAGCCACTGACTTCCGAAACTCTTCGCGCCGAAATTGATTCTACCATCTTGCACGCGGGCGGCATTCCGACCGGTACCATTGTCGCCGGTGGCGACCAGGCATGTGATCCGCATGAGAGAGGCTATGGACCGCTTTACGCCGACTCACTAATCATCCTCGATATTTTTCCACGCGACGCGAAGACTGGATATTTCGGCGACATGACCCGCACGGTGTTGCGCGGACGTGCCAGTGAAGAGCAGCGCAAGCTTTGGGAAACCGTAAGATCTGGCCAAGCGCTGGCTTTGAAGAGAATCAAGGCAGGAATCGATGGAATGACGATTCATAAGGCGATCCAGGAATCTTTCACTAAACGCGGTTTTGCGACTAGAGTGCGCAGGGGCCGTCGTGTTGGATTCTTTCACGGCACCGGGCACGGTCTAGGGCTGGAAATTCACGAATATCCCCGCTTGCAGAAAGTTGTTCTGAAAGAGCGACAGGTGGTGACGGTTGAACCCGGTTTGTATTATCCAGGGCTTGGAGGAGTGCGACTGGAAGATGTGGTGTTGGTGACGAAGACAGGTTGTAAAATTCTGTCACGCTTTCCGAAGCAATTGGAGATTTGACCTGAGCGGAGACATTTTGTCTGTGGACACGTGGCGATCTTGGCTACGTGGAAGAACGAACAGGCGCCGGACGCCTGGATGCCCCACAGCCAGCAGGCCCGTGCCGCAGAATGAACGCGCAACACAATTTCGCGTCTAATTTGTTCCAGCCAGCAAAGTGACAATTGAGTTCGATACATTAAATTAACGTCGGTATGTTTTATCCATACGGTTTCGGTTTTGGATCTCATTGGCTCCTTTACATCGGCGTGCCGTTGATCATCGGGATTTGGGCCCAGATTCGAGTCACAAGCGCCTTCCGTAAATGGGGCGAAGTGCGGGCGACTTCGAATATTACCGGTGCGGAATGCGCGCGTGAGATTCTGCAAGCAGCCCAGATCAACGACGTGGATGTCGTGGAGACGAACGATTTTCTTGGGGACCATTACGATCCCAGAGACAAGAAGCTGCACCTGTCCAGCAGCGTATACAATACGCCTTCAGTAGCGGCGCTGGGCATTGCTGCGCACGAGACCGGTCACGCGATCCAGCACGCTAAGGCATACGCGCCATTGAAAGCGCGAATGGCGATCGTGCCGGTGACAATGATCGCTTCGCGAATGCTGCCGTTTGTGATCCTGGGCGGACTCTTCTTTCATATCACCGGTTTGATCACGCTCGGCATCTATTGCTATCTGATCCTACTGGTTTTCCAATTGATCACGTTGCCGGTGGAATTTGACGCCTCGCGGCGGGCGAAAATCATCTTGCAACAGATGGGCATCGTACAGCCGGGGCAGGAAGTTGCTGGTGTGAACAAGGTTCTTAATGCGGCTGCGCTGACGTACGTGGCGGCATTCATTGCTGCGCTCGGGAACTTGCTCTGGCTGATGTCGATTCGCGATCGGCGTTGATCGACCCGCACTAGTGGAAATGGATCCTGCTCTCGCATTACCCGCTCGACGGATTTCTGATTTGTTGTCGTCCGGTCTTGGCGCTCGTGCTAAGTCTAGACGCGAGACAATGGACCAGCCGCGGGTCGATCCAGATCAGGAGTTGGTAAAGCGTACGCAATCGGGCGATGCCGGCGCGTTCGATGAATTAGTGATCAAATACACCCCGCGTCTGTACGGTCTGGTGTACAACATGACCTCGAATCACGAGGATACCAACGATCTGCTACAGGATATTTTCGCCAAGGCGTATCGCGCAATCCGGGGCTTCCGCGGCAAATCGTCCTTTTATACATGGATTCATTCTATCGCGGTGAATATGACGCTCAATTTTCTGAAGAAACGCGGCCGGCGTTTCCAACTAAGTCTCGATGACGTCGACGCCAGTATTCAAAACGACAAGGAGTTCCTGGAAAGCACGGCCACCAGTAGTCCGGTGCGCGAAGCAGACTTGTCCGAGCTGCAGAGAAGATTGAACGAGGCCATGATGAAATTGTCTGATGAACACAGAGCCGTGGTCACCATGTTCCATATCCAGGGGATGCCCCACGCAGAGATTAGTAAAATCTTGCGCGTCTCGGAAGGAACGGTACGTTCCAGGCTCTTTTACGCGAATCGGCAGCTACAGAATTATCTGGACGAATTTCGGAAAAATCCTGTTTCCTAATCCGCGCTGAAAAATGGACGAGTTTGACGATAACGAAATCGCAAGGCTGCTTCGATTGAAGCGGTACGAACAACCGCCTCCCGGCTACTTCGAGAATTTCCTGCATGAATTTCATCGCCGGCAACGCGATGAAATGCTGCGCCAGCCGTTGTGGCGCATCTGCCTTGAACGCGCTCACAGTCTTATGCTCCGCCTCGACGTTCGTTCTCTGGCTTCGTATCCAGCAGCCGTTGCAGCCGTCCTGGTCTGCGCGGCAGTAGTTTCATTGAAGATTTATCAGCAACCGGAGACGGCTCGCGTCGCTCTCCAGAGCCCGCCGACTTTGTCGGTGCCAGCAAGCGCGGAAGGGGAATGGAGCCTTACGTCTCCGGTGGCCACGCAAATTTTCAGGACGCAGCCGGTTCGCCGTTTTAATGAAAGCGCTCAGACTCACCGAGCCGCGGCCCCGCCGCGCTACGTGCTCGATAGTGTCCCTGTGAGTTATGAGTCAACTTTCAGATTTTAGACACGGCGTGGTCCGACGCGCCTCGCGTGATTTGCGCGTCGCCGTACCGAAAGTTAAGAGTCTGCGCCTCATTATGTCTCATAAAGCCGCCTTCACGCTGATTTTCTGCCTGAGCGCCAGTTTTCTCTTTGCGCAGGAGCAGACCACCAAGAAGGGGACTGATCGGGTCAAGGAGAGATTTGAGCGCGTCATGGCGCAGGCGGAATCGGCTACAGCAGTAAGCCATCAGGTGAAAGACATATTTGAGCGCGCCGCAAAGGCAGTGGTCAAGATTCACGGTGTCGATGAACACAGCCCAATATGCGGGACTGGATTTTTCATCGATCCTACCGGCACTCTTTACACGGCATACACGGTTGGAGGTGAAGCGGGAAATTTCACCATCGAATTCGGCGGAAAAAAATATCCGGCGCGCCAGCTTTTGGCAGATATCCGCAGCGGGACGGCCATGTTAAAGATCGACACGCCCACTCCGGCGCTGC
>QHOR01000160.1 GCA_003219395.1 Verrucomicrobiota bacterium
AAAGCCCTCTCGGCGCGTCAGAAAAGATCTTCGCGCCGCATTTGCGGCAAACTCTGAATACTCTGATCATGGCCCGAGACTCGGCGTGTGTCCTCATTTTGTACTGCGTAGAATTCTGTCAGGTCTTATGCGCGAATCACAGCAATCAAATAACGCAACTCGTTTTCGATATCGGCGGGAGTTGCCACGGTATGAGCAATTTCTTCGCGCAATAACGATTGGTAGCTTTGGCGAAATCGATGGAAGGCCTGCGCAACGGCGTTTTCGGTCATCCCGAGTTGCACGGCAATGTCCGCTTGCGACGGCGCCCCCGGTTCGTCTGCGAGCAATTGATTGAAGGAATCGAACAATGCGGCGTTACCTCGCGTGCGATATTTATCCTCTAATCGGCTCAGAACGCGATCCAGCAACGTCGAAGCCCAACGCTGCTCGTAAATCCGCTCGGCAGTGAGCGGGTCGGCTGGCTCCATGCCGCTGCGTTCCTCGATACGCAGTTCTTCCAACGGAATGAGCTGCTGGCCTTTCCCACGTTTGATAGCCATCGCGCGGCGGTGTTCGTCGGCCAAAAAGTGCTTTACCGCAGTAAGCAGATAAGAACGCAATCGTCCTTTCTCTTTGCGCACAGTGTTCAGATCCCGGCGCTCCAACAAGAGAGCAAAAAAACCTTGCGTAAGGTCCTGCGCTTCCTCTGCCGCAGCACCCTGTCGCCGCACAAAGCTGTAAATGGGCCGCCAATAAATGCGACAGAGTTTTTCAAGTGCCTCTTGCGCCGCTGGCGATTCGCCTTGTGCCTCTAGCACCACGCTCCAGTGAGTAGTTGTAAACGCGACTCGGCCATCTTGCGCGCTTCCGCTGACCCCAGCCAGTGAGGTCACCTGATCATCAGCAGGCACGCTGTCATTCAAGTAAAAAGGCGCGCCAAAATCAAGCCTGCAACTACAGGGCTCCCGTCAACACTGGCCACAATTTTTCCAAAGCTGCCAGATTGATCTGGTGGATTCGCTCAGGAACAGGCAACTGAACTTTTGGATGATCGAATTCCGCGGCGAAACGCTGTTTGAAACGCGCGTAATTTGGTGGTGAATAGGCGCCACAAATATCGCCTCCAATAATGTGTGAGGAATCGCGCAATTTCGCAGCCGCCCATTCAAGATCCGCAATTGTGAAGCGGCCCGGCTCCCAATTCGTCACTGCCTCGCTGGCGGTGAGACAATCAAGATCAATTGTGACGTAAATATCTTTTTTCTCGGCCGTCTCAAACAATTGCTCAAAGTGTGGGCGCCAATCGTCACGCAGAATGGCGCCGCGGCGTTTCCGATCTTTCGCGGGGTGATCGTCTGCCCAGGGATGAACGTCTAGGATGCCCGCGCGTTCGGCCCGACGGTTGCCGAAAAGTTGGTGCGGCCACCAGCATTCAAAATTTCCGCAGCCCCAGACGCTCACCCGGCGCACGTTTGATAGCTCCAATGCGCGATTCACCCAGCCGCCGCATCCCCATTTTGGCGGGCGCACATCCCAATCGGGATGATTATCAAACGAAACGAGAAGGATAGGTCCGTCGATGCGGCGCAGTCGCAGCGCCGTCAAATAGTGGAAGTCACCGGATCCGTAGAGCAAAAAGGGAGATGCGAGAATCGCCTCGTGTTCCCGGTAGAACTCAGCAACCAAACGCGGCGGAGCAGAGAAGCGCAGGCGCGGTCCCCAGGCACGCGCGTCAATTACAGGAAGATCCAGTGGTTCATCCTGCCACGCATCATCCAGATTGAGATGAAGAGCGCGGTCGACCAAAAATCAATTATCCGATTGGCGAAGAAATTGAACGTCGCTTGCTTTGGCGACGCGTAGATTTTCCTCGGCTTCTTTGTAATCGGGGTTCAGGCGCAACGCTTCGCCGAATTGGACAATAGCCTGAGAGATTTGGCCCTGAGTCAGGTAGAGTCGCCCTAAACTGTTGTGAGCCACTGCCAGCGTCGGATCCGCGCCCAGCGCCATGGTGTAATGCAATTTGGCCTCCTCAAGCTCGCCTTTTACAAATAGCGCGTCAGCCAATTTCCATTGAGCCTCGACATAATCAGGCTTGAGCTGAACCGCGCGCTGCAGCTCCTTCAGGGCATCATTTTCTTTTCCTTCTGAAGTAAGGAACAATGCATGATTGTAATGCGCTTCGGGCGAATTTGGCAGGAGACGCGCCGCCTCTTCGTATTGGGGAGCGGCTTCCTCGCGTCCGAGGCGCTGGAGCAAGCTGGCGTAATTGAAATGGAACTCACCGTTATTTGGCTGAAGCCGCACCGCCTCTTCCATCTGCGGCACGGCCGCATCATATTTGGCTTGTGCCATCAAAACAGCTGCAAGGTTTCTATGCGCCTGGGCGTCCGTCGGTTTGAAGCTTAGGGCAGTTTTGTATTGTGCTTCGGCGCGCTCCCATTGGCCTTCTTTTTGCAACGCCAGGCCATAATCAAAATGCTGCTTCGCGCCGACTGGCACATCCTCGACGAGCCATGCCCGCCGTTGGACCTCCGGAACATTGAGATGTGTCTGCCAAAACCATAGCGCGCTTAACGGCAGCACAAACACTGTCGCCCATTTTAAGCCGTGCACAGCCCAGCCTGGAAGAAAGCCGCCCAACGACACGTCAGACGTCCCACCTGCAAGCCCAAGTGATTGGCGCGTGGAGCGCTCTCGCACTTTCCAGATGAAACCATCGTAATAAAAGTGGAGCAGTGTCGAAGCGGTGACGACTCCCGTGAGGATGCGTTTGATCGTCTCCATTCCGAGATGGGCATTGAAATACGCAACCGAGCCGTACGCGAAGACCAGCCCGACGTAGAGGCCGATGAGGGAGCCGCTTCGTCGAAAGACAAAGCGCATGAATCCGCCGATGTTGCTATCCTTCTCGACGCGATTGCGATTGTAGATCCAGACGAGCGAGAGGTATTGCACGTCGTGAAAAACTTCGAACAGCGCGATGCCGACAAGAATGTTTGCGACCAGATTATTGCAGTACCACCAAAACGCGATGCTGGTGATGAGTAAAGCCACTTTCACCGGGTTGGGCCGATGCCCGATGATCCACATCCGTCCGAAATGCAGCAGAAAGAGGACCGAAACTGCGATAGCCGCGAAAAGAATCAGCTGCTGTCCGTGATGAACTATCGACGCTGGGATAAACGGTCCGCCGCACATGTAGTACGTGTCGAGAGTATCGCTAAGCCGATACGGTGAAAGGGCTACCGCCGTAGCGAACCAGATGAAGCACATCGCGAAATCGAGCCGGCGTGTGAGAGAATCGAAGGTTCCGGTTTTCGCATCATAGATGCGACAGAATCCATAAGTCTGCATCAATCCGTGCCAGACGCCCCAGAAGAAAACGACAAGCAAAATTCCCTTCAGATCCCACCAAAAGAACGCCGTACAGACTGCAAGAAGAAAGAGTGGCGCGAGAATAAAGCGCCATTTGAACCGCTCAAACAAGGCCCGATCGCCGTAGGCGCGGATCATGCCCGGCAAGTGGTGTCCCATTGCGCCGAACGCCGCAACAAAGAGGTAAATGTCTTGTGGACTCCAGCGCGCCTGGGCGAGAGCGAAAGCCGGCAGCAACAAAAGCGGCGTGCCGACGTATAAAATCAAATCCCGCCAGGAATCGAGTATCCACAACTTCGGCTTACCGGCGCTCACCGGCGCAGCCGGGGCAGTTTGGACACGTGAAAATGCGCTGAGCTGCTGCATCGGTTCGGGAACCAAGTTTTCCTTAACTCACCGGGAAAATCAATCCCCTAGTTCACGCCAAGCCGGTCGTCGATTCTCGATCTTGTGCGCGCGTTGTCCGCATTCGGCGCGAAGTTATTGTGAGACTGTGCAAGAAACCCAGGTCAAAGAGCTCAAAAAGCACGAACAAGAACGCGATTTCTTTTGTGTGGTCAGTGACGCATTTCGTGTTTTCGCGCAGCGTTCGTCCGCGATGCTTGGCAGCGCCTGGGCGTTCGCTGCAGCTGTGCTTGTCATTTGTATATGGATCGTTACAGGGCCCACTTTTCACTTTTCCGATACCTGGCAACTGATCATCAACACGGCGACGACGGTGATCACGTTTCTGATGGTATTTTTGATTCAGAACACACAAAATCGTGACGCCAAAGCAATGCATTTGAAACTGGACGAGCTAATCCGCGCCGTTAAAGGCGCACGCAATCAGCTTGTCGATCTGGAAGATCTGTCTGACGAGGAGTTGAAGAAACTGGAAGAGCAATTTCAACGGCTACGAAAACAGGCAGAACGCAACGGAACGCCATCGCATAAAGCGGAATCGGCAAAGTCGCGCTGAAGCAGATGCTCAGGGTACTAAGGCGCTGTGGATCCACTGCCGCGATGCCTTCACTCTGGTGAACGATTTAAGAAATGTTGTAGCCACGGGTCTAT
>QHOR01000161.1:0-4147 GCA_003219395.1 Verrucomicrobiota bacterium
ATGAAACGGAAGTCTTCGCCGGCATGCAGCATTTTAGCGAGCCAGTACATCGCGCCTTTTTCGTCTGATGCGCGCATGCTTTTAATGAATGCACTGATCGTGTCGTAATGCGCGTCCCCGGCGCGATCGTAAACGACCGCTTTTTGCTGAATGCTTTCTTCGGCGACCTGCATCGTGAAATGAATTGCGCCGTTGGTTCCCTTCGGCGGCGTCGTCAGGACTCCAATCTCCAGCGCGTTTAAACATTTCCGTGCGTCGCCATCGCTAAGTTTTGCGAGATGCCGACGCGCACTTTTGTCCATCTTCACCTCGTAATTTCCAAGTCCGCGCTCCTTGTCGGCGAGTGCGCGATCAATCAATGCTTCGAGTTGCTCCACTGTCAGCGGCTCAAGGCGAAAAACCTGCGACCGCGAAACGAGTGCGCTGTTTACATAAAAGAATGGGTTGTAGGTGGTTGCGCCAATGAGACGAAGAGTCCCTGCCTCCACGTCCGGCAAGAGAATGTCTTGTTGCGCCTTGTTGAAATGATGGATTTCATCAACGAACAGGATTGTCTTTCGCCTGGATGTTCGCAGACGATTCACGGCCGCGGCAATGACACGGCGCATCTCGGCGACATTACTTTCTACGCCGCTGATCCGGACGAATTTCGCGTCCGTCATTTCCGCAATGATCCGAGCCAGGGTGGTCTTGCCGGTGCCAGGTGGGCCGGAGAAAATCACCGAAGGCAACCGATCGGCTTCAATGGCACGGCGCAACAGCTTACCAGGCCCCAGAATGTGCTCCTGACCAACGAGCTCATCGAGCGAGTGTGGACGCATACGCGTGGCAAGCGGCGCACTGTCGGCGCGCTTGCGTTCGGCATCCTCGTCATCTCCGAAAAGATCCTGCACGAAGGAAATTACGGCGCGCCCGTGGCGCAGGCAATGCTGCCGACTGCTGGCAGGCAGACAGACACGATTCTCTGTTCAAAAAGCATCCCGGTGTCATGATGTTGAGATAGCATGACCCGCCAGCTAAGCTCGAAGCCGCTAACATGAAACGCATTCTTGTGCCCATCGATTTTTCCAATGTAACACCACGGGTGATCGACCTGGCGCGACAGCTCGCCAAAGGCTTTGAGGCGGAGATTCACCTTCTGCACGTAAAAGAAGTTAGCGCAGCGGCACCGCAGGGCAGCCTGGGGTACGGTCTTGCGGGCATGTCGGAGCTTGCGCCAATGTCGGGCGTACCAGTTCCCGGTTTTGAACTGGTGCCGCAACCAGCTGCCGAGAGCGAAGTTCAGAAATTAAAGCTGGAGCAATGGCAAAAGGAGCTTGCTGATGCAGGCATTAAGGTCAGCTTACATGAACCGGCCGGCGCGGTATCCGAAGAAATCTTGAACCAAGCCGACGAGGTTAAGCCTGATCTGATTGTGATGGGCACGCACGGTCATGGCGCCATGTATAACTTGCTGGTTGGAAGCGCCACGAAAGCCGTGTTGAAACACAGCACTCGTCCTGTTCTGCTGGTGCCCGGTCCAAAATCTCCATAGCGTCGAACGTCCAATTCAGACAGTTTGGCGTTCCAGTGGTTTGGAGTTAGGCGTTTCCCGGATTTTTAATTTCTCGGCTGACCGCCGTCTGCGATTACGGCTTGCTTTGCCGAGTGCGGATAAGCGAAAAGCCGAAGGATGAAATTCCTGAACTCGCCGCGGCAGCCATTTGTTGGTTTGTCGCTTGCAGCTGCAATAGGAATTGCCGTCGGGGACCTTTTTCCACTTGATGGTGCCGCGTTGATCGTGGCTACAATCGTACTAGCCATCGCCATTACCATCGTCGCGTGTAAACCCAGCCTGGTCGCGACTTACGCCGTGGTTGGAGTTAGCTTTTTTCTGCTGCACAAACTTGAAACGACCAATACGGCAGGCCAGCAACTTGCTGACGAACTTGGCGATCGATCCCGGATCGTCACGGCTATCGGGTGTGTCATCACTGAGCCGAAAACTGCGCCAAGCGGGTTTGCGACGTTCCTGCTAAAGCTCAAATCAATCGAATTTGAAGGCCGCAAACAACCGACATGCGCAGTCTGGCAGGTTCGCTGGAAAGGCGCCCCGGAATTTGGCGATGAGCCAGAGCTCTTTGGAACCGCGGAACTCATTGCGCCGCCGCGAAACCCCGGCGAATTCGATATGCGCTCGTATCTGGCGCGCCACGACGTTCGTCGAGTGCTGTTTGTTCGGTATTCAGAAGACGGCGCTCTGATTCGACACGGCGGCGGCAACCAAGTCCTACGTCTCGCGCAGAAATCGCGTACATGGATACAGAACACAATTTGCAGGGGATTGCAGAACGCACCCGAGGTGCAGAATTTTCTCAGCGGGATTGTGCTGGGCGTAAGGCACCAGACACCTGAAGACATCGAAGAACCATTTCAACAAACCGGCACGCTTCACCTTTTCGCTGTCGCTGGTTTGCACGTGGGAATTGTTGCCGCGCTCTTGTGGATGTTGGCAATGGTCGCACGCCTCTCCCGCAAATCAGCGGCTGCGATCATTATACCCCTGCTGTTCTTCTACGCCGCTGTCACAGGATTACACGTTTCGAGTCTAAGAGCCGCGGTAATGAGCTCGATTTTGTTGGGCGGTTTGTTTTTCGAGCGGAAGGTCTTCGTTCTCAACAGTCTCGCCGCTGCGGCATTCTTTCTTCTCTGCTGGAATATCAACGAACTTTTTTCGACAGGCTTTCAACTCTCCTTTGCCGTCGTTGCCGCCATCATATTGTTTGCCGATCTTTTTGCGGAATTTCTGCAGCGCTGGACCGCGGCCGATCCTTTTCTGCCACGGGTCCTCTTGCGGGGACCGCGCCGGTGGATGCACGCTGCCTTCGAACGGATCTGCCGCGGGGCTGGTGTTTCGCTGGCAGCCTGGCTGGGTTCGTTACCCTTCGTACTTTGGTACTTTCACATCATCACGCCGATTTCTTTGGTAGCGAATCTGATTGTGGTGCCGATTGCTTTTGTCATTCTCGCGATCGCACTTCTCTCAATTTTTTCGACGCCGATTCTCACAGGAATCGGTTTGATCTTCAATAATGCCAACTGGCTTTTAGCAACGTTTGTCATGGCAATCGTGCAAATTCTCGCGCGTGTTCCAGGTGGGCATTTCTATGTCGAACAGCCGCATTGGCCCGAAAAGCTTGCAGCAAATATCACCGTCCTGGACGTCGGCGCGGGAGCTGCCGTTCACTTGCAAACTGGACGCTCGAACTGGTTGTTCGATTGCGGTAATGAGCGGAGTTACCAACGGGTCGTCCGCGAGTATTTGCATTGGGCCGGGATAAACCGGCTTTCCGGCTTGCTGCTGAGTCACGGCGACGCGCTTCACCTCGGCGGTGCGGCGCAATTGCTGGACGATTTTCCGCGACTACATGTAATAGATAACGCTGCACCGGATCACTCAGGCGCTCATAGACGTGTGCAACGTTTGTTTCGAGAACACGGAATCAAACTCGACAATTTATCCGCGGGAGACAGTTTTCCTCTGTCGCGCGAAATCACCGCACACGTCCTGTTTCCTCCAAGGACCCTTAGCTCACCCACGGCGGATGATGAGGCCTACGTTATTGGCTTGGTCGTCACACCGGCGAGCCGGATTTTATTCATGTCCGACAGTGGCGTTAAGACGGAACAGGCATTGTTGGGCAGCGGTTTGAATCTGCAGAGCGACATCATCATTAAGGGGCAGCATCATTCCGGAGAATCCGCCTCTGACGCATTTCTGGACGCTACCCGACCGCGCCTGATCATTGCCACTTCACGGGACTTCCCCGCCTCCGAGCGACTTAACGACGCCTGGGTGGAGAACCTGCGGAAACGCGGCATCAAATTGTTTCGTCAGGACGAGACGGGCGCAGTAATACTCCGTTTCCATCGAGATAATTGGGAAGCGCAAAGCTATGTCACTGGAGAAATCTTTCGCAGTTCCAGCCATTGAATTTGCGCGCCTTTTTGCTGAAAGATGCGTCCGAATTTACTCGGTGGTAAATCGACATCCGCATCGCTGATGCGAAAGCTTGGATCCGATTCGGCGATCTCTTTAATTTTCCCAAAGTAATCGATGTCATCTGTCGCAACGTAAATGCTCCCATCTTTTCCGAGCGCGGCACCA
>QHOR01000161.1:4165-9114 GCA_003219395.1 Verrucomicrobiota bacterium
GACGGCGTTTTGGCCAGGGATCAGGAAACAACAGATAGAACCTTTCCACCGATTCCGGCGGCAACAGATAGCGCACAGCATAGAAACTTTCCATGCGCAACAGCCGCACGTTATCCAGGGTGGCGGCTTTGCGAGCCGATGTGCGCACTCGATTGAGCAGCCGTTCGATACCAAGAAAATTATTGTTTGGCATCCGCTGCGCCAGGGCACAAACGAACGAACCGTCGCCGCATCCGAGGTCAATGTGCAAAGGCGCCTTGCGTCCGAAGATCTTCTCCAGATCCAGCCGCTCAGTGAGCGATTCGACTGTAACCAGCCGAGAAGGGACGTGCCTGCGGTGAGCTAAGCTACCCTCATCCGCAGGCACGCTGAGGAGAAAGTGAATCGGGGAGAAATCCAAAAATTCGAATGCACGGGCAGACACCGCCGAAAGGAGCATGGCTGTTTGGATGATTTAGTCTCGCCCGCATTGAAGTAAGGTAAAACCCGGTTTATGACGAACACCCTACCGATGGCAAGCAAAAAAAATGGCTGAGTTATTCACAACGCGCCGATTGCGACGCTGTCTAACATCCAACCTATGAAGCCGACATTTATTTATTTGCTAAGCTATGGGTTTATTACTGCATACACTCTCTCCAGTGGCCAAGCACAAGATTCCTCTGCTGTAGAAACCAGAAACGCGATCTTTGCGGGCGGCTGCTTTTGGTGCATTCAACCAGCCTTTGACAAGGCAAAAGGTGTCGTCAAAACCGTAGTGGGTTATACCGGCGGAACCGAACCGAACCCGACTTACGAGCTAGTTTTATCCGAAAAAACGGGCTACCGCGAGTCGCTTCAGATTACATATGATCCGGCGAAAATCTCGTACGACCAATTGCTCGATATTTACTGGCGACAGATTGATCCGACCCAGGCCGACGGACAGTTTACTGATATCGGACCAAGTTATCGCGCCGCGATTTTTTATGGGAACGATGACGAGAAAAAAATCGCGGAGGCTTCAAAGGAAAAGCTTGCGCGCTCGGGTAAATTTCACAAACCGATTGTCACCGAAATTTTGCCGGCGATGAAATTTTATCCCGCTGAGGCGTATCACCAGAAATATTACCAGCAAAACCCAGAACACTTTGAGGCATTCGAGAAGGGCTCAGGGCGGATCTCCTTTCAAAAGAAAACCTGGGAAAAATAAGCCTTTTTGAATACAAGCGACGCGAGGAGGGGTGCGCACTCCCAAAGCTGCCGCGAAAACTGGCTGCGCGTCAGATCGTTCCACTACTTAGCGACTACGCGTCCACAACTGGCACGCCCTCACTAGCGGTTCTTTTGGCGTAAAGTTCGCTCAGACGCTTTGTCATTGGGCCGACATTTCCATCGCCGATTTGGCGATTATCCACTCTAGTGATCCCGGCCAGCTCGCCCATTGTTCCCGTACAAAACATTTCCCTGGCAGCGTAAACATCGACCAGCGACAGATCAGTCTCAAGGCAGGGAATTTTTTCCGCTGCACAAATCTCCATCACCGTCGCCCGGGTAATTCCCTCGGGGCATGCCAAAAGGCGACTGGTCGCCAGATCGCCGCTCGGTTGCGTTTGTTCGGAGTTGCGGACGATAAAGACATGTGTGGCGTTTGTTTCCGCGACAAAACCGCGCGTATCGAGCATTAAGGCATCGTCCGCACCGGCGTTGTTTGCCTCGATCTTGGCTAGAATCGAGTTCAGCAGATTTGCGTGATGAATTCGCGCGTCAAGAACCTCGGGCGGCGGGCGCCGAACTTTGCTCGTGATCAAAGTCACACCCGTCTTCGCGTAAACTGGCGCCTTATGCTCCGCTAGAACGATCAATGTTGGCCCGTTCTGATTCAGACGTGGATCCATTCCAGACGTAATCTTTAAACCGCGGGTGAGTGTGAGGCGAATATGCACGCCGTCGCTCATCTGGTTAGCCGCGAGTGTGCGTTTAATCCCCTCAATGATATTTTCGCGCGGCGGAATCTCGCTGAACGATAAGGCGCGAGCCGAACGCTCCAGGCGATCGAGATGCTCGTGAAGTTTGAAAATCCGACCATTGTACACCCGCAATCCTTCCCAAACGGCGTCGCCACCCTGCACAGCAGAATCAAATGGGCTGATCCCAGCTTTGTCCCGGTGCACCAGCTGACCGTTGATGTTAACGATCAAATTCCGATTTCGGTCATCAAATTTCTGAAGCATCTCAAATTGTCATTCCGAGCGGACCCAGGAACCTCTCATCGCGAAAGATCACACAAATCGTGCGGCCGAATCACGTCATTAATGAATAGCGCGGTATTCTCGTCGAGCTAATCCGGTGTCTGCTGTGAGGTCCCTCGTCGCCTTGCGACTTGCGGTGACTCGCATTTTCAGTGTAGCCGGTACTCGTAAAGCCGTTCATGACATTCACAGCAGCGATGATGCATCTCCTGCAGATGCGCAGGTACTTTGGCGTCTTTCGGCCGATATGATTGAAATGACGTCGTCTTCGCAACTTCACCATACCAGTGATTTGCCCACACCCCGTCGGTCTCCCGCAAGCCAGGCGGCCACGAAAGCATCGAGTCGCTAAACTCCACGCCTACTGCCTCGCAAAGCAAACGCAACATCCGTTCAGGATTTTTCAGCACGTCTTTTGCATCGACCACTGGTGGAATCGAACCGGTGCGGGTGCGGATGAAATCGAAGATCTCTGCTTGCTGCACAAAGCCAAGATCCTGCAGTGCTGGTTCTTCTCGCTTTTTGATATATGAAGCAATCACTTCGCGCGGTTCGCGAATCAGAAAGCAATTCGTGACTGCACAAAGCCATTCGCGGTCGACTTCCGGCAAGAGATGATGAGTCATGTGTTTTTGGAAGAAAATCCGCCTGGCATTTGGAATCGGTCCGGTTAGTTGGGCGATGATTTTTCGCCAATCAGTCTCGCCAGAAGCGATCACCTCATCTGCACCGGGATGACGCTTTCCAGTCGCCTTTAAATAATAGGCATAGAACGGCTCATCGATGACGGTAGCGTCAGCGCGATTACCCCAGGCCCGCATCATAGCTGTCGAGATATTTCGCGGGCCCGACCACATGGCGAGGTGGACCGGCTGAATCATGGACAAAGAATCTCGTCTAGCTGTACAATTTGCCAGCTAGAATTGATGCTTTTCGAGGTGTTCAGATCGCTCGAATGAGCGACTTAACTCTTGGCGAAAACGCCTAGCAGCGGCCGGCGCGATGGCGTTTTGGAACGGAAGTCACTGGCAAAACCATTTTCAGTGCGAATCTCCACATGCCCTGCGGCGCGTTTCGCATCATAAACCAATACTGCGCCAACTGGTGCCTGGTAAGGATCGGACACCGGCAATTTCTTGAAGCCGTACTTGTCCACCAGCTCTTGACCAGCTTGTTTTGCCAGGCTCGTTTGTGGTCGCGACTTCACCACACCCGCGGCCACGAGGGCTTCTTTGACGTAGTGCCAGCACTTCGAAAGAGAATGAGCGCGAGCGCGTTCCTCTGCAATGGTCGCAGCCCGGCGCAGCTTTGGATCAATGTTTGAATCGTTGCCAAACGGATGCACGATTTTCTTTGGGTAATATTTATCGACCACCTCAATGGACTGCTTCTTACCGGAAGTGTCTGTATAACCGAACTTGGGTTTCGGCGCGGAGAAATCGAGCGCCGCCGCAGAGCGCGGATAAAATGCTACGCAACAGAGACCGAGAATGAGATGGGGGGTGATTTTTCGCATAAAGCGCGCGTCCTATCGATCAGATCGACTGCCTCCGCAACTGATTTCTTTCAGAAACCGTAAAATTTTCTGGGTTGACAATTACCGAACGTGACAGGGGCCAGAAAAACCGCAGTTTCAGAGCAATTTATGACGGCGCAGGCTCAGAGTGACGAGACCAATCCAAGCATGCGCTGGCGCATCTTTGCGTCGGGAAACGGTTCCCACCCTGCTTGAATATTGTCTTCAAGATGCTGTGGCTTGTCGGTTGCGGGGATGGCGCAAGTAACAGCGGAATTTGCTACGATCCATTTCAGGAAAAACTGCGCCCAGGAATGGCAACCGAATTCACTGGCCCACTCGGGCAACGGTTTTGACCGGGTTTGGCTGAAGAGATCACCACCGCCAAAGGGACGATTGACGATAACAGCAATGCCGCGCTCGCGCGCAAGCGGCAACAGGACCTCCTCAGCTTGGCGTTCCATGAGAGAATAGTTGATCTGCACAAAATCGAGCTTTTCGCTTCGCATGATTTTTTCCAACTCGGCAATAGCACCTGCTTCATAGTGCGTGATCCCCAGATAGCGAATACGTCCCTGAGCTTTCCACTCGCGCAGGGTCGATAGCTGCGTTTCAACATCCACGAGGTTATGAACCTGCATCAGATCGATTCGTTTGGCCCGCAAGAGGGCCATGGAACGCTCCATCGATTTGATTCCATTCTCCCTGCCGCGCGTCCAAACTTTCGTAGCGAGAAAAATCTTACTCTGGATACCAAGTCCAGTCGTCAGCTCGCCAATCACATCTTCAGCGCGACCATACATCGGCGAGGTATCGATGACGCGAGCACCCAGCTTAACAAAACGCGAAAGGACATCTCCGCGTTCTCTGCGGTTTTCCGCTGTAAGATCGACATCGAAGGCCTGCCAGGTCCCAAGGCCAATCACCGGCAGTTTTTCGCCCGTTGAAGGAATTGCGCGCGTCAGCATCGATGATGATTCGGCTTTCGCCTGCGCGGGTGACATGCGAAGCGGCACACACAATCCCGCTGCCGTTCCGCCAATCACCCGGGCTGCTTTGCGTCTCGTCATCATTCCTTTGTCATTCCGACCGAAGTGGAGCAATCTCTTGCTGTAGCTTTGGAAAAAATTGGAGATGTCTCGACTCCGCCCGACATGACAAACCTATGAAGCGCCGCCGTTTTATCAAAACCACTGCTGGAA
>QHOR01000162.1 GCA_003219395.1 Verrucomicrobiota bacterium
AGCCTTCGGCTCACGTTCAAGCGATAAGGCGTTTAAAAGATGAAGCGTTGACGACGCGCGCATTCTTTCCGACGCTTCAACGGTTCAACCCTTCAACGATTTCATGACTCCCTCTCTCCGTACTGCTGTCCTTCAGGAATGGCGTGGCCTTCCAGAATTGCCACGTTCGCGCGATCGATGGCAGCAGACTTCGCAATTAATGCCCGCGCTGATGCAAAAGCTCGGCCTGAAGGAACGGCTGCGCGAAAGCGAAGTGATCGATGCCTGGTCATCCATCGTTGGCGAATTCATCGCCGGCCACTCTGCCCCGGTCGCGCTGCGCGAGGGCATTCTTTATGTCCGGGTGATCCAGCCATCGTTGCACTACGAACTAGAGCGGATCGCGAAAACTGAAATTCTGCGCAAATTAACGCGGCGATTCGGCGGTAAAACGATTAGCGATGTCAGGTTTCGGCTAGGCTAATTTCGGCGTTATTCACTTGACATCAACGGCACCGCGGCCTCACACCAGCGGCATGAAGATAAACCCCGGACTGAGATTTATCGCTTTAATTTTGATAATGGTCGGTGCAGCTATGGCAGTTCGCGCCTTCGAAGTAAATAAGCGCGGCGATCGGGGCCAGCCCTTCACCGTAATTATCGAAACCCGAGCTCACGTGAAAGATCCAGATGGTTTCGAGGCTAAGCTGGCGACACATTCCAAGCAGTATCATCTCTGTTTTCGAAAACAATCGCCTGAAAACGATAAGCCACTCGATGCCGGCAGCGGAACTGCAGCAACATGCGATTCTAAACCGCCAGGCTCACCGCATGTTCAACAAAGCATGTCCTTCCAAACCGCCGCGGACATGAAGGCGATCGTCGATCTGCTGACCACTCGAGCAGCTCCGCCAGCTACAAATCCAACTCGGCCAGAAACGAGCGCGACCCCAGCACCGCATGTTTCACAGCAGGTCGAGTCGCACACACCACAGGCGGCGAAGGCGATTGCCGCAGCCTTGGGGCGTTGATCAGGAAAGATCTTTCGGCCGGAGCAGCGACACGGTCTGTTGTCCTCCGCTACGCGCTACTGGTTGCGCTCGCACTTCACTTTGGCGCTATCACGTTAGTTTCGACCCGCGAACTGAGCTGGCTTGTCGCTCACGGCCTGACAATGGCACCTGCAAGCTGGCGCGGTCCGGCACGCACCCTCGAAGATTTTTCGGTTGCAGCCCTGGCTGAAAATCTCGACCCGGGAAACACCTGGCAGCAAACAGTCGCGACTTATCTGAACCTCGCTGGTATCCAGGGAGCCTACGGTTTCTTTGCCCCCAATGTTTCTGACGCGTACCGGCTCGTTTTTGAATTCCAATCTCCCGACGGACACGTGGAGCAGGACCTTCCGCACGTCAGCTCCGAAGAGAGCGCCGTCCGTCTTGCCGGATTGCTCGATGAAATCGCCCGAACCCATATAGATGTTTTGAGAGAGGCGTTGGTAAAACTGCTGGCAGCAGAAGCCTGGGAAAACCATCCCGGTGCGACCACACTGCGCGCTACCTTCCGCTCAACCACCGTCGGCCCGGTGGGGCGGCCGAACACTCACATTTCGGAGCAAATTCTGTACGCCTATGAATTCGCTCTCCCGCAAGAAGCGCCCTGAGCAATGCCAGTGTCGCGTCTGTTCGCCTGGTTTTTTCCAGCGCAAAATAATACCTGGCTGACGATCTTGCGGATTGGGCTCGGCCTGCAATTGACGCTATATGACTTATCGCTGCGACACGACTGGCTGCATCTCCTGAACAATTATGGACGCCGCATCTCTGAAGCGGTCTTGGCGGCGGAAAGCTCTGCTATTCCTCGAATCGGCTGGCTGGTCAGATGCGCGATCGCTGTCGGCGCAAGCGAAGATCAGGTCCTGAGACTGATTCCTCTAATCCTGTTAGCTACCTCACTTTTGGTGATTGCAGGACTGTTCTGCAGGACAACAGCAATTACGGGCTGGTTGCTGCATCTGGCCATGGTAAAGAGCACAAGTGTCTTCTCCTATGGTGCAGATGGCTTTACCACGATTGGTTTGTTCTATCTCGCGCTCTCGCCCCTGCCAGATCCCTGGTCATTGGATTGGCAATGGCGAAAACTCCGGCCGCGCTATGCCGATTTAGCAGGATTCTTTCGACGTGCGCTTCAATTGCACCTTTGCTTTATCTACTTTTTTAGCGGTCTGACGAAAGTTATCGGCACAGGTTGGTGGAATGGAGACAATCTTTGGCGTGCGTTAACCCGCCCGCCATTCGACGTGATTGATCCGGGGTTCATTGCCAAGGGTAAATCATTTCTCCCCCTCGCCGGCATCATCGTATGTCTCTTAGAATTGGGCTATGCGGTCTTTATCTGGCCGAAACAAACTCGCACAGCCTGGTTGCTCGCCGTTATCGGAATGCACATCGGAATTGGCGTGTTCATGAGGATGCCTCTTTTTGCTTTCATCATGGTTCTGTTGAACGTCGCTGCCTTTGGCCCGGAACTGCTTTTGCCGCGCCCGGCTAATTTAATGGCAGAGGTTGACTTGAAGTAGCTTGGCGAACGTTCGCTCACTAACCGCGGATGTTTTACACTCGACCTTAGCCTTTCGGCCTTACAAGATCTCTTGAGCCACAGGACGAAAACATGTCCGAGGAAACAGAGCAGGATTTAAAGCTCGAGATCGCGCACCTCCTTCTTCTCGACATCGTCGGCTACTCACGGCTGTTGGTGAACGAGCAGGTAGAGAGGCTGCGCGAGCTGAACAAAATCGTCCGCAGCTGCCATTCTTTCAAGGCGGCTGAAGCAGCCGAAAAACTCGTTCGTGTGCCTACCGGCGATGGAATGGCGCTGCTCTTTTTTAGCACACCGGAAGATCCGGTGAAATGTGCGCTCGAGATCAGCAAGAAGCTGCAGGAGAGTCCCAGCTTGCAAGTCCGGATGGGCGTCCACAGCGGAGCGGTCAACCGAGTTACCGACGTAAACGATCAGAGCAACATCGCTGGGACGGGAATCAATATAGCGCAACGAGTAATGGATTGTGGCGACGGCGGCCACATCCTTCTTTCCAAACACGTCGCTGACGACCTTGCTCAATATCGTCACTGGCAGCCTTTCCTTCATGACCTCGGCGAATGCCAGGTCAAACACGGGCTCCGGCTCCATCTCGTCAACCTATTCAAAGACGGGATCGGGAATCCGGAGGTCCCCACAAAGCTGCGCCGAACTGGACGTTGGCGATTCAGAACCGGTAGAGGAGAAATCCGCGCCATAACTCCTTCACGCTTTCCGTGGATCCTGGTAACACTTGCGCTTCTCCTGTCCGCGGCCGCAGTTGCCTTCAGCATCTGGCTTTTCTTCAACCGTCCCTCGCGTGTGACGGCGGGAGCTGCTGACGTACTCCCGACGGCTTTGGAAAAAAGCATTGCGGTATTGCCATTCGAGAATTTCAGCGATGACAAACAAAACGCTTTTTTTGCGGATGGCATCCAAGACGAGATTCTAACGGATTTGGCAAAACTGGCCGATCTCAAAGTGATCAGCCGCACATCAGTCATGCAATATCGCAACGAAGCGAAACGAAACCTGCGCGAGATCGCGCAAGCCCTCGGCGTGGTTTATATTCTGGAAGGTAGCGTCCAGCGCGGCAAGGATCAGGTTCGAATCAGTGCGCAATTAATCGACGCACGGACTGACTCCCATGTTTGGGCCGATCGCTATGATGCTCCGCTGGCTGACGTCTTCTCGATCCAGTCAGAAGTGGCCGAAAAAATAGTAGGACAACTGAAAATAAAGTTGTCACCCAGCGAAAAGGCCGCCATCGAACAACGACCGACTTCTGATTTGATCGCTTTCGATCTTTACATTCGGGCGAAAGATTTGGTTGAGCGCGCCGTCTTCAATGCGCCGCGTGACGAACAGCTGGTGGAAGCCATTGGGCTTCTACAAAAAGCAATCGAGCGAGATCCGAACTTCACCGCCGCCTATTTCCTCCTGGCGCATGCTCATGATCAAATTTATTTTATTGGGACCGACCATACACCTGCCCGGCTGTCGCTTGCAGAAAACGCAATTGCGGAATTACGAAATCGCCAACCCGACTCGCCCGAGGTTCATCTCGCTAACGCAAAACATTTCTACTGGTGTTACCGCGATTACGATCGCGCCCGCAGCGAACTCGGGAAAATAGGGAACAACCTGCCAAATGATCCATGGCCATTCCTGATTCTCGGTTACATGGACCGGCGTCAAAGCCGCTGGGCAGAATCGACCCACAATCTTGAACGCGCTCTCGAGCTGGACCCGCGCAATTTTTCCATTCTTCAGCAGATTGCCATCGGTTACGAAAACTTGCGCCGTTATCCTGAGGCTATTGCGATGCTTAATCGCGCACTCTCGATCGCTCCGGATGACGTAAGCACGATTCTTTTTCGCGGCAATCTCGAGATGACATGGCACGGTGATCTGAAGCCGTTTCGTGCAGCGATTGAAAATGTGCGGGCGATGAATCCAGGGGCAAGCGCGATTATTGCGCCGGAATGGCTGATTCTGGCGGCGTATGAGCGCAACGCCGAAGAGGCAAAGCGTGCAATGGCAACTCTTTCCCCAGATGGCTGCCGCGACGAAACGTTTCTTTTTCCACGGCAGTGGTGCGAGGGCCGCGTCGCGCTTCTCGCCGGAGACAAGAACTCGGCGGAAAACGCGCTCCGCCAGGCGCACGCAGCAGCTGAGAAGAGCGCGCGCGATCAGCCGTCGTACGCGGAAGCCCACTGCATCCTTGGTCTGGTTGATTCCGTCGTCGGTTACAAAACGGAAGCAATCGCCGAAGGGAAACATGCCGTCGAAATGGTGCCGGTAGAAAGGGATTCTCTCGTCGGCGCCCGC
>QHOR01000067.1 GCA_003219395.1 Verrucomicrobiota bacterium
AGGCCTCCAAGCCCGTTACCGCAAAGAAGGCTGCCAAGAAGTCGAGTCGCGCCAAGTCGCCTGCCGCTGAGTGACGCGGGATTTCGCATGTTTCACCCCTCCCCATCCCGAAGGGATGCCTGACCGTAGCCGGGCGTCGCGCTCATGTGTCACCCAGCCGTTGGAAGAATCGTCACAATCCCCACAAGAATTTCGTTCGTCGCCATCAGGCTGGCGATTGGGCCAGGTGAGCAAGGCTGATAGCGGGGCCAATGACGTAGCTTTGGAAGGGGATTCAGCCTCCTTTCAGCCTCCAAGATTCTGAAGGGCGTCAAGCTCTCGCTGATCACGGAGGCTGTGACCGGTCATCAACCCGCATCTTGCTACCGGACGAATACGAATGCTGATCGCACTTCTTCTACTCGCGGCCCCGGACTTTGAGATCGAGTACGAGAGCTACGTGCCGCCACGGTACGAGGTCTTCGTTTTCCTGGGGACGGAATGCCCAATGGCGAAGCTCTATGCCAACCGCTTGAGCGAGCTGGCCGATCGTTACCCACAGATTCACTTTCAAGGCGTGAGTGCCAATGAGAGCGACACCGCTGCCGAGATCGCGACATTCCAGAACGGTCTTCGCTTCGGATTTCGTCGTAATCCACAACTGGCCGCTCGCCTGAAACCGACTCGCTCGCCCGAGGCTTTCTTCTTCGTGGACGACAAGCTCGTGTACCACGGTCGAATTGACGATCAGTACACGCCGGGGACGAATCGGTCACAGCCCAGCAGAAATGATCTCGAAGAGGCAATCAAGGAAACTCTCGCCGGCCAATCCGTCAGCGTACCCGAGACGAAGGCGACCGGCTGCCATATCGAAGTGCCGCAGACGCCGACAGGCAAAATCACGTTCGACGAGGTCGCTCCGATCCTGCACAGCCGGTGCGCTGAGTGCCACCGCCCTGGTGAGGTGGCTCCGTTTTCGCTGCTCACCTACGAAGACACGCTAGGCTGGAAGGACACGATTCGGGAGGTCGTGAGTGCTAACCGAATGCCACCCTGGCATGCCGACCCAAACCACGGGAAGTTCGCCAACGATCGCTCTCTTACGGCCGCCGAGAAGTCCACCTTGCTGGCCTGGGTTGAAGCGGGTGCGCCCGCCGGGACTCAAAAGGTGGCAGCGCCGACGTTCAAGACAGGATGGGCGATCAAGACCGATCTCATCCTGAAGGTCCAGACGCCGTTCGCGGTGCCGGCGGAGGGCGTCCTGGGCTACCAAGAGTTCACGCTGGACCCTGGATTCAAGAAAGACACCTGGGTCCAGGCGGTTGAGATTCAGCCCGGCAACAAGGCTGTCGTTCATCACATCAACGTGTACCTTCGGCCGAAAAACGCGGAAGGCAAGTATTACACGAACGAGATGCAGGATGGCTATCTCGCCATGACAGTGCCGGGCAACACGGTCACAAGCTGGCCCGTGGGAATCGCCAAGGTGATCCCGGCCGGATTCCAGGTCGTGCTCTCCGTCCACTATCAGCCGAATGGAAAGCCGCAGCAGGATCAAAGCAGTATCGCTTTTCAGTTTGCCGACCCACGCAGCGTGCATAAGCAGGCCGCGACCCGAGTGTTCATGGGTGGGTTCTCAATCCCGCCGAACACGGTCACCATGGCCACCCAGGAATGGAAGCTCGAAGAGGACTACACGCTGTATGCCCTCTATCCACACATGCACCTCCGCGGCCGGTCAATGCGGTTCGAGATCGGAGACGAAGTGCTGCTCGACGTTCCACACTTTGACTTCAACTGGCAACATCGGTACGTGCTCGCTGAGCCTCGGACCCTGCCGGCCGGCACTATCGTCCGCTGCACTGCGGTTTATGACAACACGGCGGCCAATCCGAACAACCCAAACCCAAATGCAACCGTAAAGCCCGGCCTCCAATCGACAGACGAGATGTTCCAGTCGTGCTTCGAGGTCGTCAGGGCGAATGAAGACCGCCAATCGCGACCGTTCAGTGTATTACCGGCGTTCACGGCAATTCTCTGCGCATCGGGTTTGTTCCTTCGCCGATCTTGGCGAAAGTAAGACGGCCGCCCGAGAGACAGGCTTGCTGCTGGGTGGCCTCTGTTGCTTGCAACCATCCCTTTCAACATGCACGCTGCTGTTCTTTCTTGCTCTGTAGAAGGCGGTAGGTCGAGAAGTGATGACGGTGTTTGCCCGAGACTCGGGGAGGTGGGCGTTGTTTGGGGCCTCGGGGATGCGAGACATATCGAGACCAGGGAATGCGTCTAGCCAGTTTCATCGCCCATGTGCAGAAGGAACGGGAGGAAAGCTCGCCTACCGCGCGCCAATCGCGGGCTTTGGTAAGCGCTTCAATGGCGGCGTAACTGCGGCTGATCTCTAAAGCGAGATAGTAGCCCGAAAGCGCAGGTCGTTGCTTCGTGGCTTGCCGCTTTGGCTCCTTCGGCTGAAAGTGCTTAACAAAAGCCAGCAGATTTCCGGCGGCCAACGATACGCACAACGCAAAAATGGCGGCCCGCGGCTCGCCCAAGCTCGGCATTTGTCCGTGCAATTCGCGCTTGATGAAATGAAAATGCCGTTCCACTTGCCAGCGCCGGTGATACAGTTCGGCGATCTCGACAGCCAAGCACTCGGGAGGCAGATTCGTGAGCAGCCACAGGTCTTTTTCGCCCGACTGCGTGGGAGTATCCAGCTGCACATGAATGCGGCGCAATTCCCAGACGCACTTGCGGATGCGGTCGCACAGTCGCACCTTCCCTTCCAGCACGACGCCGGTCGAGCAACGGCCAGAAATCTGCTCCGGGGACTGCTCTTCGTAAACGAGGTCGTAGGCATGTTCGCGAAACACGAAGAAAGCGTCTCGCTCGATCAATTGCCCCATTAAGCGGCAAGTGCAAAAGCCTCGATCGGCCACATAAATCTCGCCTGCGACAGCCTCTTGCAGCAAAGCTTCAGCCAGCACCTTTTCGCTGGCGTAAGCGTCCTCATCGACGGCTACTCGATCACAAACGCCCGTGCGCAAGTCGTAAATCACCACGGCTTGAGCCGGCAATCCCGCGGCGGCTAGCTCCCGCAGCACACCAAGTCGATGCTCGGACCCGTCAGGCATCGTGCCATCCACAACCTTAATCGACGTATTCCCAGGCTTCCCGGCCATTCTCGGAGAGGTCAAAAGCGGCAGAATGCCGTCCGCAGTGCGTTTCACCAGTCCCGCGGCAAACTGAGGATCAATGCGTCCGAACTTGGCATAGAGTGCCTGAATGCTTCCACTCCATTCATCTCGTCTGGCGATAGCCGCCGCATGCACGGTCGGCTGCATGCCCAGCACCGCGTCCAGCATAATGGCGGTCAGCGCTTGCAGCGTAATCTTGCGCTCGTAATTGCTGATGGCACAATCGCTTGCAATCTCTGCGAGAATGGGCGGGGCCAACCACCTCTCAATTGCGCCGCGCACGAGAACTGTCAACGGGCTTACCTTCTCCGCCGCTTCCATCGACGACAGGCCCATACTGCCTCCTTGCCCTTCCTTCCATTAGAAGAGCGAGCCTTCATCATGGCAGAAACTGCATGTTGAAAGGGATGGTTGCGAGCAACCTTGGCTATGTCTCGCTTGCGCTCTTTGATGTTGCGCAGTATCAGGGGCCGAGGGCTAAAGCCCGGAAATCCCTCGCATAAGCCCCATGAATGGGGCTGGCAGGAAGGATTGCGAGAGGGATCGCGTAACCCGCGATGAATCGCGGGTCTAAAAGCGAAAGCCCCGTGAACGGGGCTGAAGCGCGCAACTTCAAAAATTGCGCTTCGGGCTTTTGCAATTTGGAATGCGATCGTCGTGCGGGCGGTGTATTTCGTCCGCAGGAGCGGACTCATACACCTTGCACGTCCGCGCAGCAAAACAGCCCGGTGGGCCGGGCTGTGATGGTTGTTCGGATTGGCGAAGATGGCTATGCGCTGGGGCGGCGGAAGTGTTGGTAGGCGAGGAGGACTTCGTAGAGGTCGCTGGAGATGGTGATGTCGTCATCGAAGAAATCGCCGACCCACTGGCGGCGGTTCTTCACGGCGTCCATCAACAGCGGCAGCACTTCGCCCAGCGGCAACGACACCGTTTCCCGCAGGGGAAGCGTGTCCATCGTCGCAACGTCGCTGGCGACTTCCTCGGGACCGTAATACACACGCAATCGGCTGGCAGCCATGCAGGATCCTTCCTGGGGCGAGATTCCTTCCGGGGGAACGGGCGACGGCAACCTGTGCCGCTGGCGCATAGCGCAAGAACGGCGCGGGGGCGCGATCGCTAGGAGCGTGTATCGACCAGGGATCAATGAAACCTTTGGCGAAAATCAATGGATCGCGCGGTTAAGCCAGTGGCTTTACGCTAGCACAAATTTCTAGAAGCTAACGCATGCCCAGAGAATGCCTCAAAAACCGGCCCGTTTCATTGCCTTCCAACGCGGCAACTTCTTCCGGCGTGCCCGCGGCGATGAGGTAGCCCCCGCGAGCGCCGCCGTCGGGGCCGAGGTCGAGGAGGTAGTCGCAGCACTTGAGGACGTCGAGGTTGTGCTCGATGACGATGGCCGTGTTGCCGCGATCGACGAGGCGCTGCAAGACGCCGAGCAGGAGGCGGATGTCGTCGAAGTGCAGGCCGGTGGTTGGTTCATCGAGAAGATACAGCGTCTGGCCGGTATCGGTGCGGGCCAATTCGGTGGCGAGCTTGATGCGCTGTGATTCACCGCCGCTCATTGTCGTAGATGACTGGCCGAGGCGAAGGTAGCCGAGGCCGACGTCGTTCAGACTGGTTAGCACGCGGTGAATGGCGGGGAAGTTCTCAAAGAAGCTCAGGGCTTCTTCGATCGGCAAGTTGAGGACGTCGGCGATTGACAGTCTCTTGTAGCGCACGGCGAGCGTCTGGTGATTAAACCGTCGGCCCTCGCACACGGGGCAGGTGACGAACAGGTCGGGGAGGAATTTCATTTCTTCGAGGCGCTTTGTGCCTTGGCCCTGGCACTCTTCGCAGCGGCCGCCGGCGACGTTGAAGCTGAAGCGATTGGCTTTAAAGCCGAGCTGCTTGGCATCCTTCGTCGCGGCAAAGACCTTGCGGATTTCGTCGAAGGCGCCGGTATAAGTCGCGGCGTTGCTGCGGGGGGAGCGACCGAGTGGCGACTGGTCGATTTGAATTACCTTGTCGATCTGGCTGACGCCCTTGAGGCCGGTGTGCGGCCCCGGCTTGGGGGCGACGCCGCCCAGTCGGCGAATGAGCGCCGGTGCGAGCGTCTCGTTGACGAGCGAGCTTTTTCCGGAGCCGCTGACACCAGAGACGCCGATAAAAAGGGCCAATGGAAATTCGGCGGTGACGTTTTTCAGATTATTGGTCGTCACCTCCTCGATGACGATGCTTCGCGTCTTAGCGGCTTTGCGCCGTTGCGTTGGAACGGGGATCGTCGCCCTGCCGGACAGGTAGCGCCCCGTGATGGAA
>QHOR01000068.1 GCA_003219395.1 Verrucomicrobiota bacterium
GCATGACGGATCTGCGTGATCACCTACAGCCTCACACCGGGGTTGGTCTCCCCAAACACCAACAGGCGATCGCAGCGGCGTGCGCCCATCCGCGGCGCCACTTTGTAGAATTTGAGGAGAGCGCGACCGAGCAATCCATCCCGGCCCGTTTTGCGCAACAGGTGAAACGCCATGGCCAACGGGTTGCAGTGAAGACCCGAGAGCGTGGCTGGACGTACCAGGAACTCAACCGACGGGCTAATCGGGTTGCCGAGATGATCCTTGCCATGCTCGGACATGGCCCGGAACCTGTCTGTCTCCTGTTCGCGAGTGGAATCGATGCGGTTGCAGGCCTCCTTGGTACCCTCAAGGCAGGCAAGTTCTACGTTCCGCTGGATCCCGCTTTCCCGCATGCAAGGCTGGCCGCTATCCTGGAGGATTCCGGTGCCAGGCTTCTCCTGACGAGCGATTCCAATCGGGATCGAATCAGCGAGTTCACCTCGGCAAGAGTTTGTCTGCTCGACATGAGCGAGCTTGATGACGAAGCGTTGGACAAGGACGTGTTTACTTCAATCTCGCCGACCGATTTGGCTTGCCTGATCTATACGTCAGGATCGACCGGGCAGCCGAAGGGGGTGATGCAGACGCACCGGACGCTTCTTCATTGGGCGATGGTTCACACGAATGAACTGCGGATCACTCCAGAGGACCGGCTTACGTTCCTCCATTCCTGGAGCGTGGGATCCGGTTTATTTCATCTCTGGGCCTCGCTGTTGAATGGGGCCGCTCTGTTCCCGTTCGACGTCCGCGTAAGCGCAGCGGATCAGCTGGCTCGCTATCTCCGGCAGGAACGATTGACGGTATACCACTCGATCCCAGCCGTGTTTCGTGAACTGACGGCGAGCTTCAGTGGTCAAGAGCGATTCCCCGATCTAAGCCGCATCATTCTGTCAGGAGCCCCGATGCTTGCGGAGGATGTCGAGCTGTACAAACGATATTTCGCCGCCAATTCAATCCTTCTTCACATGATGGGTGCTGCAGAGATCGGTTGGGTTCGACGTTACTTCATAAACGAAACGACTAAGACAAATATCGACGGGATCCCGGTCGGCTATGCCGTTAAGAATAGCGAGGTGATGCTGCTGGAGCAGGAGACGGGCGAGACAATCGATGGGGCGAGGATCGGTGAGATAGCAGTCAAGAGCCGTTATCTGGCCTTTGGATACTGGCGGCAACCCGAAGAAACGGTAGCGAAGTTTGCCCCGGCACCAGAAGGAGCCGGATTGCGAATCTACCGCACCGGTGACATAGGCCGAATGGAACCCGACGGATTGATTTTCCATGCGGGGCGCAAAGACTTTCAGGTGAAGGTGAGGGGCCATCGAGTTGAAATCGGGGAAGTCGAACGAGCCTTGGTTGAACATCCTAGCCTGAAGGAGGCCGCCGGGGTCGGTCGGCGGATATATGGAGACACTCAACTGGTGGCCTATGTTGTTCCCGCGCCAGGCCATAATCCCAACGTGAGTGAGCTGCGCTCCTTCTTAAAGGACCGGCTTGCCGACTACATGCTCCCCGCCACCTATGTGACCTTGGTTGCGCTGCCGCGCACCCCAAACGGCAAGCTGGATTACGCGGCGCTACCGCCGCCCGACACTGTTCGTCCGCCGTTTGCAGGTGCCTACATGGCGCCCGAAACCGAGCTCGAGTGGACAATCGCCCTGGCGTGGCGAGAGGTGTTGGCGCTCGAAAGAGTTGGCTTGCACGATAACTTCTTCGATCTTGGCGGCAATTCTTTGCTGCTGGCGCAGCTGCACCGCAGACTGCAGGCCGACTTGCGGAAGGACATTCCCATTGTGCACATGTTGCAGCACACCACGGTCAGTGCGTTGGTGCGGTACCTGGCGCCGCAAGCCTGTGAAACGGCGGCCATCGGATCCGTTGACGATTGCAATGAGCCTCTGCGCGCCGTCCCGCATCCGACTTGCTAATCTTTCTGGGCACCGGCAGCGATCACCCGAGGTCTAGTAGTGGACGTGCTCACAGACCAAACGGTTGGCAATGCGCGAAATAGCTTTGACATTGCCATTGTGGGCATGAGCGGCCGTTTTCCCGGCGCTCCCGATCTGGAGACGTTTTGGCGCAACGTACGGGACGGGAACGAGACGATCGTGCATTTCTCCGAAAATGAGCTCCTGGCAGCGGGTATTCCTGAGACGGTGCTCAAAGATCAGCGGTATGTCAAAGCGTGGGGGGTCTTGGAAGACATCGACCTATTCGATGCTGCATTCTTCGGCTTCAGCCCCCGAGAAGCGAAGATCACTGACCCGCAACACCGTTTCTTTCTCGAATGTGCCTGGGAAGCGCTCGAGGCGGCGGGTTACGGCGCGAGGGAACATCGTGGGTCCGTGGCAATCTATGCCGGTGCCAGCTTAAACACATATTTGCTGAATAATCTTGCGCCTGACGGCGATCTGCTGCGGTCCGAGATCGGCCTATCTCTGATCATCGGAAACGAAAAAGATCATCTAACAACCAGAGTCTCCTACAAGCTCGGATTGACCGGGCCAAGCATCACTCTTCAAACTTCGTGCTCTACATCGTTGGTAGCCGTTCATATGGCTTGTCAGAGCCTGCGGGCAGGCGAATGCGACTTGGCATTGGCCGGCGG
>QHOR01000069.1 GCA_003219395.1 Verrucomicrobiota bacterium
ATTCGCCAAGATCAAACTTACGGAAAGTGGCTCGTGGCTTTTTGTTCCTCTGTTCTCCTATCCCGAAGCCGCGATCGAGTTCCTTCGGTTGAATCCGAAAGCGGTTGATGTTCCGGGAGATGACCGAACCGCACTCATTGGCCTTATGCGGGATGCTGAACCGCCTCTCCGACCTCTTAAAGAATTGCTCTACCAGAACGAGCAACTGCCGCTGCCGATCATGGCCGAACTGGGCGACCCGCGGTTCCTGCCGCTGATCGAGCGTAGAACGAAAGCCGCGTCACATCACGAAAAAACGCAGTTGGCAGCCTGCGCTAGGGCCTGTGGGGCAGCAGCCGACCGCCTCGTGATAATCGACGAGTCGCGGCCCGGCGACTTCAAGCCCAAATCGGCCTGGCCAGCCGTCAATCCCGCTCGCATGTCTCCCACCGCGAATGGTCACGGCGACGGCTTTACGGAAGTGATCATCACCGGGCAGATCCTCCGCGCGGATGGCGCACCCGCTACCGCGCCGAAGTTCTACCGTGTAAACGATGCAATGCTGCTGGGCCAGCGAATTCGCGAAGAGGAGTCGATCATCTTCGACTCCAAGTCGGGCCGCTTTGTGTTCGTCACGATGGTGTTCGCCGCTTACAGCGCAGGCGAAGACAAGCCCGATCCCGGCCCCTACCAAACTGGCAGCAGTCTGGTGCAGATCGAATCAGCGGAGTGTAAGCCGCTCCAGGTTCAGTTCTACGACGAGATGCCTGACGTTCGCATCACACTCCACGCCGGCGCCAAATAAAGGGCAATTGCAACCGACTTTTAAGACTTCGACTTGGCATTGTTGGTCCATGTTGAGTTGTGCTGTGGTGTCGAGCGCAGAGGGGCCGAGTTTCCGATCAAGGCGGTGCTAGTTCTCTTTCTTGAATCTTTCCTGGACTCGCCGGTGCGGCCCGTTTTCCCGAGACTGGTTCAAACGCGAAGACTACGTCCATGTCAACCGCATGCGCCCAGGAGGGAATCCCGCAGTTGGCAAATCAGCTTGCTGCGGCAGCTTCATATTGGTGCATCGCTCCTCAGCTCGCGCGATCTGCGATAACCCGAGCTGAACTGCGTAACCGGCCATGAACATGAGAGCCAAACCCGCCGCAACGATTCCGACTTGCTCGTCGAACCAGGTCGAAGTGTCCATCCAGGCAATCATGCCGTTGAAGTAGGTGGCGGAGAAGAGCAGGTTGACGCCCAGAGTCGAAGCCCGCGTCTGCCCCCATCGACGTGGATCGATCATCGCAACGATCAGTCCCGCGGCAAGAACCGCGGTATGGTGGCCCGTGAGCGCTGAGTAATTGAGATAAACGAACGTCCAATTCCAGAGCGTGTAACCAATCACCCAACGCTTGCTGGTTCGGTAGTGTAAGTCGCAGTAGGCGCTGGCCGAGTGAATCCGCGTGGAATCGGAGCCGTAGGGCATTGTCGTGATGAGCAAGAGACCCGCGGCAGCATTCAGGGCGTGAGCCGAGCCGTGTCCGAATATGTCGAGTAGCACTGCCTCCAAGATGTTCATCGCGAGCAACAGTGGGATTGTAGAACGAGCCCAGGCTCGATTACCAAGCGTTGTAAAACGCAGCGCCGTGCCCCAGCACACACAGAAGAAGACGCTGTAAAACTTGAACCACGGAAAGAGGCCGAGTTCGTTAACCCATACCCAATAGGGCGTTAGAATTAGCGGCACGAGAAGGAAAACGCCCCAAACGGCCCACCGGCTCGCTCGCCGGAGCGCTTCCTGGGCCAGAAGCAGGAGCACCGTCACAGCAATGATTTGGAGTAGGACGTACATGCGCGCTGCGCTGGATCAAGGCGCACCTTCTCCCTGCGGCAGCAGTCCACCTTTTCGGAGGAATGTCGCAATCTGGGGATTTAGGGCGGCGAGAACGAGTTGAAAGAGTTGGACTTACCTGCGGAGGACGCTCGTTCGCCTCATTCTTGCTCAGCGGATGCGGCCGGCGATTGTTACGTGACTGCTCATTTGTCGCAGATTTACTGTTTCCGCGTTCCGCGTCCTCGGTAATGGGCCGAATTGCAACGGCGGCTCAATCGGGCCTTGTCGGCAGATTTGCCCAAGGGCCCTTTCAAGCGGCCCCAACGGATCGCCATCGATATTCATGAGGTCCCTTATCACGGACAGCCGCTGCGGGAGCGAAACGAAATTCGCCGCGGCCACTCGCGGCATGGCACGACGCACTTCCACGACTACGCCACGGCCTATGTGGTTCGTAAAGGCTATTGCTTCACGCTGGCGATGGCCTGGATTCGGCAGGACGGTTCATTAACGGACGTCGTGCAGTGCCTATTGCGACAGGTTCGCAAATCGGGCGTGAAAGTGCGTCTGGTGCTGCTAGATCGCGGTTTTTTCAGTGCCGAAGTCGTGGGCTTCCGAATAGGATTCTTTCACCGCCAATCCTTCTCACGCAATCGCCTCGCGTTCTCGGGATTTGCCCATCCTCTCCAAAATCTCCAGAGGCAGTTCAGAGAGCTGAAGGGTTACCAGATTTCTTCGTAACACCGCCAGAAATCCTGCGCTGGCGATAGGTAGGCAGAGCGTTTTCTGCCGGACACATTCTCAAATCGCCCGCCATTCGTGCGGGCAAATCGCCCGCCATTCGTGCGGGGAAAGGAAACCACCATGTCCATTCGCCGCAAATCTCCCCCAGCTACCTCGCGCTTTCATCATTTTGAGCCCCTGGAGTCGCGCCAAATGATGGCCGGCAACCTAACGGCCAATCTGACGAGCGGCACGCTGTTTATCAATGAAGCGCCCTTCAGCCTCGGGCAGGACCAGGCCGTTCAGGTGAGTCAGAACTTTCTCCTGGGCCGCATCACTGTAACTGGGAAGCAGACCGCGGATGGCGGCACCACCCTGATCAACGGAAAGAACTCCGTCACCTTTATTTCCCGTCCGACGAATATTGTCGTCGGCCTCGGCGCCGGCCATGACAAGATTGAGATGTTCAACACGAGAGCCACCAACATTCAGATCCTTGCGGAGGCTCCCGGCAACCCGCCTCCCCAGACGAAAGATGACGACATCGTGACCCTCGTCAACGTTAAGACCAAAGGCGTCCTCGACATTCGCACCGGCCTCGGACGCGATAACGTCACCGTTCTAAATTCGGTCATCGGCGATAACATCGGCGTGGACGATCTCAAGATCACCACCGGAGTCGCCACCGCCGTCAGCGAAGCCGATCACGACGTGGTGATTCTGAATGGCGTCGTCACGCGTAGCGCGACGCAAATCACGACCGGCGCTAGCACCGACATCGTCGATATTCAGAATTCGACGTTGGGCAACGATAAGTCTGATTTCCTGTCGATCAAGACGGGCGCCGGCACCGACTCCGTCGCCATCGCGCCGGCGGCGGGCACGCTTGGCAACTTTCAGTCGGTGGGAGGCATCGCCCTGATTCAAACCTTCGACAACGCAGCGGAGAACGACAGCGACACGGTGAAGCTGCAGCAGCTTGTTGTCGAAAGCGCCGTGGTGAGCCTCGGCGACGGCGCCAACGATCGCGTCGACATGCTCGCCGTCACGGCTGCCAAGACCATCATCGTGGACGGCGGAGGCGGCGCCGATACGGTCAAGATGACCGAGGTCGAAGCGCTCGACACGCTGTTCGCCATGATGGGCGACGGCAACGACGTCCTCGAACAGACCTTCGTGCGAGCCCGCAATTCTATGACGCTCGACGGCGGTGGTGGCTTCGACACGCTGAACCGATTCCAGTCCACCTTCGTCCCCAATCTGACCATCAAGAATTGGGAAATGATCAACGGCAAACCAGTCTTGACTGCTAACCTCGACAACGTGGTGCTGACGGCAACCAAAGTGTAGGCCGATTTTCCTCTCGGCCGAGCGCTGTCAACCGTTTCGAAAAACCAGGCCGGCGTGAAAACGCCGGCCTATTTTGTTTTCAGCGTCCCGTAAGGTGCAAAAATGGAGGCAAACGCTTCATGAATCTCGAATTCTCAACCGTTTTCTTGGAACGACAACAAACCACCCATTGATGCCGGCCATCGCTGGGCTCGTCCGAGATTCCCAACCGTTTTGTGAAGCACGTTTTTCGTGCCGAGAACTCATGCGTTTCTTGGGAATCGCTCTCGACTGGGCGACGGCCGCTCCGTTGGCTCGAATGGCGGCGCATCAACGGAACGTTTTCTGGGGCAGGCGGGTAGGCATCAGAGTTGACTGGCCCATGGTCGACCGCAAAACTGCGGTAATGTTTTGCCGCACTTGGGCGGTCGAATCGCATGTAGATACTTGCCCCGTCGTATCCCAGGAGGTGAAATGACAACTGTCCTCGCGCTCGGGCTTGACCCTACCTTTGTCGAGCTTCCCCCATCGCCATCGCTGACTCCGGATCTCGTGCGCGCCTTCATCGAGTCCCAACTTGAGCGCCTCCGCGCTTCGGGCTACGAAGTGGTCAGTTGTCTCGTTGATCTCGGTCAGACCGCTGAGGCGGTCACTGAGCAATGCCTTGCGTCGCATCGCTTCGACTGCGTTGTCTTCGGTGCGGCGCTTCGCGCACCAGAACGGTTGCTGCTGTTTGAAAAGCTGCTGAACCTTGTTCACTTGCATGCCAGCGGCGCCAAGCTTTGCTTCAACACGAACCCCGCCGACACCACGGAAGCGGTACAACGTTGGGTCTAGGTCTGCCGGTAACCAAGTGAACAAGGTGCTGTCTAATCCTTCGTTCCACCCGACTCGCTACAGCGGGCTTCGCCCGCCCTCACGAGCGCGTGAACTCAAATGTTAAAGGCGTTAACGGCGCGACGACAATTGATTTCCGCGTGTCATCAAGTCGTCAG
>QHOR01000070.1 GCA_003219395.1 Verrucomicrobiota bacterium
ATTTTCGCAGCGCCGCACTGTCGCAGCGCTTTTACCGCAGCGCGCATCGTGGCCCCCGTGGCCAATCCATCATCCACCAAAATGGCGATCCGATCTCGCAGTGTCGGTGGCGGGCGTCCGTCTCGATAGGCTTGTTCGCGCCGCTGCAGTTCCCTTGTTTCCCGTGCGGTTACCATCTCGATGGCTGCGTCTGCATGCGGGATCGCACGCATGACATCTTCGTTCAACACACGGACCCCGCCTGAAGCGATTGCGCCGGCAGCCAATTCTTCGAAGCCGGGCACCCCGAGTTTTCGCACGATAAAAACATCAAGTGGTGCCCGCAGACGGGTTGCAACTTCGTTGGCAACAGGAACTCCCCCCCGTGGCAAGCCGAGCACGATCACGTCATCGCGATCTGCGTATTTCTCGAGCTTATCCGCGAGCTGCTGGCCCGCTTCAGTTCGATTTGCAAAGCCTCCATCCATGCGGCTAATCGCGCCGCTTTATGCCGCTGAAGCAAGCGCGGGAAACAACGGCTGCATGTCACGCGGAAAAGAGCCCATGGCCTTTGTCATTTCACCGGCGCCAATGTGACTGGCGATGACCGCTAAAACATTTTCAAGGCCTTGCTCATTCATAAGCGTAAATCCTTTCTCGTTTGCGGGTCCCCGCACGATCACATGGGGGAATCCTCCTCTAAGGTTTCGCTTCTGGACTCAGTGGCGCGTGTGCTAACAACGAGCCTGAGTGTCGCCGTTTGTTAAAGCTCACGCTCAGCTGGCGGGATTCCGATTAGGCCAGGGCGGGGGCGAGGGAAGCTCGTACCGTTTTGTTTTTAGTTCTTCCTGGACCTCTTGGATCGCACGGTCCAGTTGCTGGTCTTCGCCTTTGAATTCTTTGCCAGGATCATTATCGACAACAATGTCGGGATCGACACCGCGACCTTCAACAATCCATTGCTTGCCGTCCATTGAGTATGGCGCGAATTCGGGCTTGAAGAACTGGCCGCCATCGGCAAGCGGCAGCGACTCGCGAATACCAATGACGCCACCCCACGTGCGTTTGCCGATCAATTTGCCAAGGCCTAGCGCCTTAAAGCGATATGGAAAAATATCGCCGTCGGATGCAGAAAATTCGTTGGTCAACGTAACCATTGGGCCGACAAATGTTTGTGGCGGGTCGGTCTGCGGCATGCCGTTGCGCGCGATTCCAACCATCACCAGCGCGCGCCGCAACCGCTCGATCACCAGCGGCGACACAAATCCACCGCCGTTGCCGCGAACGTCAACAATGAGCGCGTGTTTGCGGATTTGCGGAAAATAAAGCTTGGTGAACTCGTTGAGCCCGGGCTGGCCCATATCGGGGATGTGCAGGTAACCAACTTCGCCGCCGGTTTTCTTGTTGACGTAATCGATATTTTTTTGCACCCAATCGAGGTAGTAAAGCGGCGCTTCATTGTCAGTGGGCACAACGGTCACGTCGCGCGCTCCGGCATCACTGGGCTTCGAATTCACGCGCAGAATCACCTGTTTATCAGCGGTGCCGATGAGTGCGTCGTAAAGGTTGGGCAACGTCGACACTGGGATGTTGTTGATCGCCAGAATGTAATCGCCGGGCTTGGGTTTTCTTGTCCCAGTTTTCGCCCGGCAGAATACGGTCGATGCGGTATGCGCGTGTGGCGGGGTCGCGCGAAAGTTCCGCGCCGAGCAGGCCGAGCTTGATCCGCGGTGTCTCGGGGCGCTCACCTGCGGCGACGTACGTATGGCCGTTGTTCAACTCGCCAATGAGCTCGCCTAACAAGTAGGTAAGATCATTACGATGATTTACAAACGGCAGCAAAGCTGCGTATTTATCTCGCATCGCCTTCCAATCGACGCCGTTCATCGTGGGTGAAAAGAAGAAATCGCGCATTTGCCGCCAGCATTCGAAGTAGATTTGGTTCCACTCGGCATGCCGATCCAATTGTGCGTCGAGACCTTGGATTTTGTGCTCGTGATCTTTGGTCTCGAGTTTGTCTTTTGGCACATCGATAATGGCATAATCTTTTTTGATCTTCACCAGCATCTTTTTGCCGTCGAACGTGATTTGGTAATTGTTCGCGTCGCCTAGTACGGTCTCCTTGTGATCGTCCACGTTGTAAACGCAAAGATGCGATTTCCTCTCTCTGTCGGGGAAACCTTCTTCGTCATCTTCGCCGACGTCATCAGCCGCTGTGCGGCGTAGATAAAAGATCCGCCCATCATCGAGCATTCGGACGTTGCGATAATTTCCCGGTGTAATTTCCAACCCCAGAATCCGGTTCTGGATACCGTCGGTGTCCACTTTGACAACCACTGGCTTCTTTGGTTTTTCTTCCGACTTTTTCTCCTCGCCTTTCTTTGCTTTTTCCTTTTGTCGCTTTTCTTCGGCCTTGCCGACTTCGTCGCTCTTCGGCGCAAGCGGATTTGGAGTGTCCTTTGCCAACGTCACCAGATAAACGCGCTGCATGTCGCGATATACATTGGCAAATTCTTCGTCGCCAAAAGTCGGCTTGAAATCGCGCGCAGAAGCGAGCAGCAAGTATTTGCCGTCGTCACTGAAAACCGCTTCCCCGGAGCCGTACCAACTATCAGTGACAGCAGTCTGCTGCTTGTTTGCCAGCGAGTAGAGATAAACGCGTGACATCCCATTTTCCTCTGGCCGCGCCCAGGTGATCCACTGACTGTCCGGGGACCAAGCGTAACCTTCAATCTCTCCATATTTGTCCTGGTCGACGAGCGTGATGGCCTTGCTCGAAATATCGACATAGCGCAGTCGCTGCAATCGGTCGGTCCACAGTAGCTTCTTGCTATCAGGCGACCACTTCGGCGCGTAGTAGTAAGTGTCGGCGCCGCTTGTAATCTGCTGGGGTTCGCCTTTGCCGTCCTGAGAACGAACGTAAAGTTCATTTTCGCCGGTCACATCGGAGTTATAGGCAATCCATTTGCCGTCCGGCGACCACACCGCGTCCCGCTCGTGCGCGCCTGAAGTCTTCGTCAGATTACGCGACGTTCCGTTCTTCGCCGGCACAGAAAAAAGATCACCGCGTGCGACTGTGATGGAGCGCTCGCCGTCCGGCGCGAGATTCACGGATTCGATGTGTTTGGATGCATCGACCAGCGCGGAGCGGCCAATCGCGAAATCTTCCTTGATCTCGATCGGCACCGGCGCGGCTTGCGCGCTCGCGAGATCGTAACGCCAGATGTATCCCGCCTGCTCGAACACGATTGAGTCTTTGCCGATAGACGGGAACTTGATGTCGAAATCTGTGAAGTGCGTGAGCTGCTTGGTTTCCTTCGTCGCTAGATCTATGACGAACAAATTCATGCGGTTGTCGCGATCGGATACGAAATAGATTTTGTTGTCCGGGCCCCACATTGGACAGATGTCCTGCGCGGGATCATTCGTCAGATTTTCGGTCGCGCCGGTTTTGAAATCGTAAATCCAAATGTCGTCCGCCATCCCTCCGCGGTAATGTTTCCAGGTGCGAAACTCGCGAAATACGCGGTTGTAAGCCATCTTCGAATCATCGGGCGAAAACGAAACAAAACCGCCGCGTGGCACCGGCAGCTGCTGCGGCAATTCCGCGTCGAGGCCGACGGTAAACAGTGAGCCGATGAAATCATTGAATGACTTCATACGCGAACGGAACACGACGAGAGGCTTGGTGTTCTCCCACGCCATCACCAGGTTGTTAGGACCCATCCGGTCGGAGATGTCATCCCGCCCAAGCGTGGCGGAAGTCGTCAGCCGCTTCGGCACCCCGCCGTCGGCCGGCATCACGTAAACTTCTGTATTGCCGTCGTATTGCGAAGTAAACGCGATCTGCTTTCCATCCGGCGAGAAACGCGGGAATGAGCTGTAGCCAGGACCGCTCGTGAGGCGTCGTGCGATGCCGCCCTTTTCGGCGACTGTATAAATTTCACCCGCATAACAAAACACAATCTGCGTTTCATTCGTCGTGGGGAAACGCAGCAGTCGCGTTGTGTCAGGCAACTTTTGTGCGTCGACGGCCGTAAGTGAAACCAGACTGGATGAAGTCAAACACAAAAGGGCAAGAAACCGGGAAAGTATGTTCATAGGAAAAAGATGAAGTGAGGAAGCTGCCGTTGAACAAACAGGATGCAACCGTGATTTCATTTAGAGGTTGGATGCTGCTGCCCGGATGATCGGATTCAAGCGATCATACAATCAAGACGCAGCCGAAAGCCGGTTTTGTCTGAATCAAACGGTTGCCGATCATAACCCGCTCCCACGGCAAACTTCGAGATGTGCTTGTTTTCCCGTCACTTCGTGTTTGTGGCGCGGGATTTGAAATGCGTTGCACGCAAATCAGCGGAAGGGGTGGGATTCGAACCCACGTTCTAACGAGCGCCTTTGACTCAACGCTTCTACCTATGAAAACAGACGTGAGAAAACATCATTGAACATCAACGGATATTATGCTTTCTAATTATGCGCTGTGCCGAGCATTCACAAACAAGCGGGTAGGCCCTACTGGTTTTGCGCGTTTTCAACCTGGAACCCCGAAACCCTTACGAGCAGGCGCGTCTTTCGTTCGACGAAAACCCGCGACAAGAAACAGGCGCTCGAAATCTGCCGCGCGTGGCACAAGGCCGCGCTCAAAGCACGCAACGGCCTGCTGAATGAGGACTCCGCGCGTGCCATCATCGCGCAGGGCGTGAGCGATGTTCTCTTGGCCGTGAGCACCGAATCGTTGCCGAGTGCGTCCGTCAAATCGTGGTGCGAATCGTGGCTCCGCGCGAAGGCAGTCGAGACTGTGGAATCGACGCAGGCCCGATATAAGCGCGTAATTGAACGCTTCACCGAGTTTCTCGGCGAAGCGAAAACCAAGCGCGACCTACAGACACTGCACGCGACCGACATTGCCCGGTTCCGAGACCGCGAAGCGAGGGAACTGTCACGTTCGACTGCAAACATTAGCGTCAAGGTGCTGCGAGTCTGTTTCGGTGAAGCCGTGCGGCAAGGAATGTTGACGGTGAATCCGGCGGTGCGTGTGAAGGGGCTCAAATCGAGTGGTGAAGCCAAGCGGCGAGCGTTCACGCTGACGGAAATCAAGCGCATCCTCAAAGCGTGTGGGGACAATGTGGAATGGCGGGGGCTTATTCTTTTCGGTCTCTATCTCGGCCAACGGCTAGGCGACTTGGCAAAACTCACATGGCGCGCAGTCGATCTAGACTCCGGCGAAATTGCGTTCACAGCGCGCAAGACTGGACGGCGCATCGTGCTCCCGCTCGTTCAGCCGTTGACTGATTATCTGAACGCGTTGCCGTCGAGTGACAACCCGAACGCATACATCTTTGCCAGCTTGGCAAAGCACAAGCGGACCGCTTCACTGTCGAATCAATTCAGGGAAATCCTCGTTGAAGGCGGATTGGTTGAACCGCTACCGCGCGGACATCGGAGCACCGGCAGGGGTCGCAGTGGGGCGCGAGAGCCGAGCGAGCTTTCATTTCACTCGTTGCGCCACAGCGCGGTAACGATGTTGAAAGCAGCGGGCGTTTCCGACTTTATCGCGCGCGAAATCGTCGGACACGAGAGCGCCGCAGTCTCTCGCCAGTACACGCACCTTTCGACGGACGACAAGCGCGCTGCAATGCAGCGCTTGCCGGACATAACGAACACCTAAAACTAGTCGAGATCGGCCAACCCTGAGGACGTCAATTTCCTTCGGCCTTCAATCCGTTCTCCGCACGTCAGAAGCGGAGAACCGTTGCCGCGTAACTGCCGAATAGACCCGAAAAATGCGCCTTTCGCGCGCTTTTTTGGGCGACAAAGCTGGGGTTGGCGCGGATGGAACGCGCCAAACCCCGGATCTTTCTGTTCAGCTTTGTTGGTTGTCTTTCACTTCAAGCCGGTTCGTCTTTTATTCAGTTCTCGCCTTGTCTTGCCGAGGTAGCGCTTCCCCATCAACGGGATCAAACGCTACGCTCGGCGACGGTTGGCAGAGGGCCTGCCAACGCTCACCGTCCTCTTACGACGATGGTGCCGCTGATGGTACCGTTGGTCTCGCCGGTATCGAAGTTCAGGCATCGGTCCAGGGTGAAGCTGCCTCTAGCACCAGCGTACCGGCCCGTTCCGCCAACAATGGTATTGGTTTCCACAAGGTGAAGATCGCCGTTGGCGCATGAACCAGGGTTATTTCCAAGGTAGGACGTTAAAATGCT
>QHOR01000071.1:0-391 GCA_003219395.1 Verrucomicrobiota bacterium
AATGCGTTTCGGCAGCATCCGGTCGCAGCCGTGTCGCGGCTTGCACCGCCGCTTCGGCCAGGGCGAGCCGGGCGGGAGTGTGATCAGACCCCGCTTGTCCATAAAGGTATTCGTGCGCATAGGCGAGCTGGCAGTAAGCGTCGAAAAATGACGGATCGCGCTTCACCGCTTCATCCAGAAGCTCGATTGCCTTCCGTACGTCCGGGTCGTGCGTCACGCTGAAAGTTGCCTTGAGGACAAGTGACTTCGCCCGGGTGTAAAGGTCGAAAGCCGCCAGATCAGTGGTGGGCGGTTGCTCGATGGCTTTCTTCTCGTTAGGCGAGAGCTTCGCCTGCAACTGCTCGGCAATGGCTTTGGCGATTTCGCTTTGGATCGCGAAGATATCGGCCAG
>QHOR01000071.1:469-5283 GCA_003219395.1 Verrucomicrobiota bacterium
CTAAAAGATGAGCCACACCGAGCTCATGTCCGACCTCGCGCAGGTTTTCAGGGGCGCTCTTATAATGCCGTGTGGATGTGCGCGAGATCACCTTAAGATCGGCGATCTTGGCTAGCCGCACCAGGATTTCATCCTGGATGCCATCGGCAAAGTAAGCATTCGCCTTTTCTTCGCTCAAGTTTTCAAAGGGCAGGACGGCGATCGATTTACTTTCGATGGCAACTGTGAGTGGCCGCTGTTTCGCGGCCTTCGTGGCTTGTTGCAGATGTTGGAAACGAAAGACCGTCACCCCGGCCGCCAAGGCTGCGATGATTATAATCAAAGCGGTTAGCTTGCGTCCGGTCTTGCGAATGATTGTACGATCGACATCTCCTTCGAGTTTGATCCCTTCCGACGTTACCTCGAAGGCCCACGCACAAACCACAGCGATGGGAAAACAGATGATCGCAAGCAGGACGACCAGCCTAACGACCCAGTTGGGAATATTGAAAAACGGAAAGACCTGCGTTGCGATCTGAATGAGCAACCAGGCCACTACGACGTAGGCCACTGCAACGCTGTAAACACGACGCCGCTTTAATTCACTGAAAAAGCTGCGCGAATTCATCTTCGGTGAGAAGCACCGCTGTGCCAATTCCGGAGACTACTTCGTACTCGACGATTCGGCGAGCTTGTGGAAGCGCGGATCGTTCCGGAGCGGATCGAACATCGGATCAAGCCCGAGGAGGGCGGGCGTAAGTGGCATGCCTGTGGCGAGACCGCCATTGCATGGTGTGGAAAGTATTTTCTCCAAAGCAGCGATGGCGCGGTCGGCTTCTCCCAGGCGTGCCGCTATGCGGGCCAGGATGTCGATCGACTGCGGAGTGTTCGCTGCGTCTTTCTCGATCGGATGCAAGGCGATGGCGCGTTCGATCAACGTGAACGCGGCGGCTTTGTCGCCAAGGCCGGCTGCGATCAACGCGAGATCATTCAGCAGGGACCAGTTATCTGATTGTTCTTAGAGAAAACCTTCCAGTTCGGCGCGGGCCTCCCGCCAGGTTGCCTGAGCGGCGGTGTGATCGCCGGCGACTTCTTGCGCCCAGCCCAACCAAAAGCGCAATTCGCCATTTAAATAACCCACATCTGCGTCGGGCCTGGCCAGTAGCTCCTTCAGCCGGGGAATGATTTCGGCCGGACGGCGCTCAAGGATAGCCTCATAGGTTAATTGCTCCCATGCCGTCGGGTCGCCGGCAGCCGGCTGGACTTGAGCGAGAAGCGTCGCGGCTCGCGGCAGGTCGCCTTGGGCCTGGGCAATCGCCGCCTTTTCCACCAAGGCGTCAATGTCGTTAGGCACAATCTCCAGAATCTGGTCGAGCTTGTGGAGCGCTTCGGGGAAACGCCGCATCGCGATATAGAATTGGGCATGCCGAGTGAGCAGACTTACATTTCGCGGATCAAGTCGCTCGGCTTCGTTGAAGTAGGATTCTGCGCGCTCCCACTGCCCGCGATCGCGTGCGACAAAGGCAAGCGATTGGGGGATTAGACTGCTATTAGGAAGGAACTTTCGCCCTTCCTCGTAACAACGCACCGCGGTTTCGAAATCGTTCACGCATCCGTAATGGTAATAGCCCTTGGCCACCCAGGCTTCACCGAGCTTCAGATCGAGTGCGAGCGCATTCTCGAAGGCCTGTCGCGCCTCTTCCCGGAGAGCGGCCGTTGGTTGAAGATTCGTCGTGTGGTAGCCGCGCGCATCCACGTATGAGAGAAGCGCCCAGGCAAGTGCGAAGTTCGGATCCAATCTTACCGCTTCTCTGAAATACTTCTGTGCGCCAAGGTAATTAGCGGGCGTATTTTGCGTTTTCACGGTGTAAGCAAGACCACGAAGGTAAGCATCGTAAGCTTCGGGATTGTCTGTCGGTTTCGCCGCGATCACCTCTTTTTCCCGGCCGGTAAGATGTGCTTGCAACTGGTCGGCGATAGCTTTGGCGACCTCACTCTCTACTGAAAAAATGTCGGTCAGTTTGCGATCAAAGCTATCGGCCCAAACATGGGAATCAGTGGCCGCTTTAATCAGCTGCACGGTCACGTGCACGGCATCACCTTGCTTCTGCACGCTTCCTTCCAGGATGTGGGCGACTCCAAGTTGCCGGGCGATCTCGGGCAGATTTTCCGGCGCGCTCTTATAACGCTGAGTCGATGTGCGCGAGATCACCTTCAGATCGGCAATCTTGGATAAGCGCGTCAAAATCTCGTCCTGGATACCGTCGGCAAAATAAGCATTCGCTTTTTCTTCGCTCAAGTTCTCAAAGGGCAGCACAGCGATCGACTTGCTGTTGATTTCTGCTGCGGCAGCAGGTTGCCTTTCTGGGTTGGCTCGCTCCGAATGCAAAAATCGAAAAGTCGTGACTCCTACCGCTAAAGCCGCGACCACAGTAATCAACGCCGTGAGTTTGCGCCCGGTCTTGCGGGTGACTCTACGATCAATGTCCCTTTCGAGCTTGATTCCATGCGGTGTCATCTCGAACGCCCACGAACAAACCACGGCGATCGGAAAACCGATGACCATGGCGAGGACGACGACTTGGACTGCCCAATTTGGCAACTCGAAGAACGGAAAGACTTGCGTCGCGACCTGGATCAGCAGCCACGCTACGACGGCATAAGCGACGGCAACCTTGTAAACATTGCGCCGCTTCAGCTCGGCGAAAAAGTTGCGCAAGTTCACCTGAGCTTCTCTTCGCAGAGTTTCTGGAAGCGCGGATCACTCCGCAGCGGATCGAACATTGGATCGAGCCGGAGCAACGCGGGAGTGAACGGCATGCTCCGATCGAGATGACCGCTGTGTGGGATGGAAAGCAGTTCCTCCAGTGCCGCGATGGCGCGATCGGGTTCTCCTGCCTGAGCAGCAACCCTGGCCACAATTTCGAGCGACCGCGGACCCGCGAGCGCATCCGCCTCGACCGGATTTATCTTCATGTCGCGCTCAGCAAAAGCCAACGCAGCGGCTTTATCCCCCAAACCTATACTGATGAGCGCAAGATCTCCGATGAGAAAATCATTATCGGGCTGTTCTCTTAGCAACGGTTCCAGTTCGCTGCGCGCTTGTCGCCAACTTTCCTCCGCGGCGGCATGGTCGCCGACGATATCTTCCGCCCAGCCTAACCAAAAGCGTAGTTCACCATTAGCATAACCAATCGCCGGGTCGGGTTTGGACAGTACCGCCTTTAGTTGCGCGATAACCGGCGCCGAGTTGCGCTCCAGAATTCCTTGGTACGCCTGTTTTTCCAAGGCGAACGTGCTGCTAGGCGTTGGATGCAATGGAGCGAGGAGGGCCGACGCACGAGGCAGGTCGCCTTCTACTTGCGCGATGGCTGCTTTGGTTGCGATCGTGTCGAGGTCATCGGGCGTGATGTCCAGAATCTGATCGAGCTTTCGTTTCGCTTCTTGGAAACGACGCAGATGGATATAAGAAAATCCGCTCTGCGTCAGCAGATCGGGGTTACGCGGATCGAGTCGCTCAGCTTCTTTAAAGTAAAGTTCGCTTCGGTCCCATTGACCTCGCCGGCGGGCAACATAGCCAAGGAACTGAGGTATAAGGCTGTTGTTTGGCTGGAACGAGCGCGCTTGCTCGAGGTAACGCTCCGCCGTGTCATAATCTTTCAGGCAGGCATAGTGATAAAGTCCTTTCGCCATCACAGCTTCACCGAGATCAGGCTGAAGTGTGAGTGCGGTTTCCGCAGCCTGGCGCGTCTCTTCGCGCAATCTCGTTGTTGGTTGCAAGAACGTCGTAATGTAGCCGAGCGAATTCACCTGTGACAGTAAGGCCCAAGCAGATGCGAACTTCGGGTCCAGGCTCACTGCCTCTTTCAGATATTTCTGCGCGCCGAGGATACTCTCGGGCCCAAAAGACGTTTTCAGCGTGTAGGCCAGCCCACGCAGGTAGGCATCGTAAGCCTCGGAATTGTCCGTCGGTTTGGCGGCAATAACTTGCTCTTCCTGACCGGTTAGTTTCGCCCGCAATTGGTCGGCTATGGCTTTGGCCACTTCACTCTCGACGGAAAAGATGTCGGTCAGTTTGCGATCAAAGGTGTCAGCCCAAAGATGGGAATCATTGGCCGCTTTGATTAACTGCACGTTCACGCGCACGGAGTCACCACTCTTTTGGATGCTTCCCTCAAGGATGTGCGCAACCCCAAGTTGCTTGCCGATCTCGGACAGCTTTTCCGGCACACTCTTGTAATGCTCCGTGGATGTACGCGAGATGACCTTTAGATCAGCGATCTTCGATAAGCGCGTCAGAATCTCGTCCTGAATGCCATCGGCAAAATAGGCGTTGGCTTTGTCTTCGCTACGGTTTTCAAACGGCAGCACCGCGATCGATTTTGCGTTAATGACAGACTTTGACTCGTTAGGCGTGGCACTGGCCACAAGCGCAGCCTCGCGTCTGGGCGCGAGCACGAACTTGTCGAAGGCGAAATAGCCAAGCGCCAGGACCAGTACCACGATGATCATGCGGTCCATCCGTCGCCCGGTCTGTGGAGTGATCGATTGCTCAGGCGCCAAATCGTCCTCGCGCTTTAGGCCCTGCGGCGTGAGTTGGAAAACCCAGCTAAAGATCACTGCGGGAACGAACCCGATCGCCAGCAAAACGACGACGGTGCGGGGAAGCCACTCAGGTGCCCCAAACATCGGCAGCACTGTCCCGGACACTTGCACCACCAGCCATGCAGCGACGAGATAAAGTCCCGCCATGCGGATGACGTTGCGCCGCTTCAGCTCAGAGAAGAAATTTGGCGAGCTCATGACACTGCTACGCGCCTAGCGTTCCGGCGCGA